>NZ_JBHWUU010000140.1:0-11759 GCF_042737375.1 Streptomyces sp. NPDC060000 | reverse complement strand
GCTGACCGCGCAGCCTTCTGGGATGACCGCGCCCCTGAAGCGCCCGTTACGGGTAGCCGGGAGCTCCAGCTCACCGCCGAGCTCGACGATGGCGGGGAGCAGGTGAGCGTGGTGGTCGGTCACGATGTCTCCATGTTGCAGCCGGATGTGTCGTCGCTGTCCGCGGGGTCGGGGTGGAAGAAGCGGGTGTAGCGGAGTCCGGTCTCCGGAGTGATGTTGAACACCGCGCATAGGTGCTGCGGGTCAGCGCCGGTGACGGCGGCCTCTTCGAGGATTCGGTCCTCGCGAAGTTGCTGGGCGGTGACCGGGAGGCCGCGCAGCAGAGGCTGCATCCAGCCGGTTGTGACCGGGGCCCGGGTGTGAAGTACTGCTCGCTGTGGCGCTGCATCACCTCCAGATCCTCGAGGAACAGCTGCAGCTGTGCGACGTCGCGGTACTCGGCCTCGGGCGAGGGCGGGACCTCACCGCCGCCGACGGCGCCCGCGCCCGTACGCACCTCGAAGGTCCCGCCGGCCGCGATGGCCGGTGCAGGCGCAGCGCCCGCAGGGCGGCCGCCGGCTCCAGCCCCTCCAGCGAGAACGAGAACGAGAACGTCAACGACGGCGCGGTCTGCGGATTCTCAGGCATCAGCAGCTGAAACCGACGCACGATCTCAGCGGGGGAGCACGGGGTCGGTGGGGTGCTGCTGGTCGCTCATGACGTTCCTTTGTGAGAACGCGGCGTGCGCCCCTGAAAGGCAACACTGCGCTGACAGCGCGACGTTGTCAGCATGGTGCTGTGTTGTCGAGGGTGGGTGCATGACGACCACTGACAAGCCGACCCGTGCGCCCCGGCCGGTCCCGTACGTGATGGACGAGGACCAGGCGGAGCTGCTCGCCCGCCTGGCCGAGGACTACGCCGCTGCCCTGCCCGAGATCCAGGCTCGAACTCCCCAGGCATCGGTGTCCGTGCTGCTGCACGCAGTCCACGCCGACCAGGCCTGCCGCATGTTCGTGTCCCACCCCTACTGGGAGAATGCCGTCGGGGAAACCGAGGTGCCCGAAGATCGCGCCGACGACGTTGCTGCTGCGCTCGCCCTCCTCCAGGTCGCCCGCGCCGACCTGGAGGGCCTGGAGGGCTCCCTGCTGTTGGCCGCCCGGACGGCCAGTACCCGCACGGGCAAGCCGTTGCTGACATTCAAGAAGATCGCTGCGGCGCTCGGTGTTGAGTCCGAGAAGGCCGCCCAGGGCCGCTACCGCCGCAAGGTCGGCAACCTCAACGGCACCGATTCGGGACTCGACGGCACACCGTAGGGTGACCGGATCAGGCGGCGGACTCCCCGCTGCCGGTGCTGGCCGTCTGCTCGTTCACCCATCGCTGGGCGTCCCCGAGGTTCGCGGCGGCGCCCGCGGGTTCGTACGAAAATCCGTTCCACTCCTCAAGGGCCCGCGGTTCCTCGGGGCGGAGGTGACCGCCACCACCGTGGAGCGGGCGGTGCTGGCGCCAGACGTCCATGGGCGGGCGGCGCCGCTTCTCGTACGGCGCGAGCGGATCGTCTGGGTCGAGGCGCGGTGTCGCGCGGGACGGCTGGTTCGGCGGTCCGGGTCGGGAGTGCTTGCCCATGGACTCGATGGTCTCAGGCCGCGACCGGCGTCGGGCGCGCTGCTGCGAGATCCTGCGCGCGGGTACGGACCTCGCTGACGTCGGCGGTGCGGTAGGGGCGGGCGGCGTCCAGCAGCGTGTTGAGCCGGGAGGCCACCAAAGCCCGCCCAGCTCCAGCAGGCCGCCCAGCTCGACCTGGCCATCCCGCCGACGCTGGTCACCAACGACGTCGAGCAGGCCCGCAAGTTCGCCGCCGACCACGGCCCCGTCATCT
The DNA here is from genome assembly GCF_042737375.1 of Streptomyces sp. NPDC060000. Lineage (NCBI taxonomy): Bacteria > Bacillati > Actinomycetota > Actinomycetes > Kitasatosporales > Streptomycetaceae > Streptomyces > Streptomyces sp. NPDC060000. Next base: position 9,904 of record NZ_JBHWUU010000140.1, on the reverse strand, counting down.
ACAAGACGTTCCGCGGGCTGCCCAGCGACGAGCACGGGCACACCGGCGCGATCTGGGCCCAGCGCGTCGACCCCGACATCTTCGACGACTCCCTCGCGGTGACCGCGCACCTGTTCCAGGCGGAGATCCCCAAGACCGGTGACGTGCGCGTCACGGTGGTAGGGAAGAAGGTGTTCGCCCAGCAGATCGCCGCACCGGACGGGGCGCTGGACTGGCGCCGCGGTGACTGGGACGCCCTGCTCCACGCACCCATCGGCGTCCCGGCCGCCATCGAGGCCGCGCTGCACCGCTACCTGACCGCGTTCGGCCTGGTCTTCGGCTGCTTCGACTTCGCCCTGACCGGCGACGGCGACGCGGCGGAGGACTGGGTGTTCATCGAGTGCAACCCGAACGGCCAGTGGGGCTGGCTGCCCGACCAAGCCGCCATCACCGAGGCGTTCGCCGACCTTCTGCAGAACGGAGGTACGCCGTGAGCACGAGCGGCGACCTGGAGACCGACGCGGCCGGCCTGCGGGCCCACCTGGCCCGCTCCCTCACCGAGGACGGCCTGGGCGAGGAGTGGACGCAGGCGGTGGCGACGGTGCCGCGGCACCGGTTCGTGCCGGGCTTCTACCTGCCCACCGACGAGCGCGACGTGCAGGGCCTGACGGTGTGGGAGCCGGTCACCGCCGAGCTCGACTACGGCCGCTGGCTGGCCGCCGCGTACTCCGACACGACCCTCATCACGCAGTTCGACGGAGACGAACCCGACTGGAAGCAGCCGCAGATGCGGCACGGCGGGGCGCCCACCTCGTCGTCCACCCTGCCGTCGCTCGTGTTGCGGATGTGGGCCGACGCGGACGTGCAGGAAGGCCACACGGTGCTGGAGATCGGCACCGGCACCGGCTACTCCACCGCGCTGGCCTGCGAACGCCTCGGATCGGCCGAGGTGACCTCCATCGAGGTCGATCCGCACCGGCTTCAGCAGGCGGCGAGCGCGCTGCACGCATGCGGGTACACACCGACCCTCGCAGTCGCGGACGGGCTGTACGGGTACTGGCCGGAGGCGAAGTTCGACCGGATCGTGGCCGCCTGCTCCTTCCGGGCCGTGCCGCCCGCGCTGCTGGCGCAGGCCCGGCCGGGCGGGAAGATCCTGCTCACGCTGTCGGGCTGGCTGTACGGCTACGCCCGCGTCCTGCTGACCGTGGCGGAGGACGGCATCGCCGAGGGGCAGCTGCTGGGCGGCACGGTGTCGTTCATGTCCGCGCGTACGCACGCGGCGCCGGCGTTCGGGCAATCCCGCCCACTGGGCCGCCGGGCTGCCGGAGACGGGCCGGGCAGCCCGGCACTCCCCGGAGCGGATCACGGCCGCGACCGAGGAGGCGTTCCACCTGCGGTTCCTCGCCCAGGGCGCGGTGCCGGACGCGCAGATGACGACGGTCGGCGAGGTCGTGCACCTGGTCGATGTCGTCACCGGCTCCGCTGCCACCCTCACCCCCACAGACGGCCGGTGGGAGGTGCGCGAGGGCGGCCCGGTGCGGCTGTGGGAGCGGATCGAGCGCGTGCTGTCCGCGTACGACGAGGCGGGCTGGCCCGGGCCGGAGACGTTCACGCTGCACGTCTACGACGGCGGGCAGCACCTGCGGCACCCGCACCTGCCCGGCCTGCCGCTGCCCAGGCCCTGACGGGCCCGTGGTTTCCAGGTGCCCGGACGGAGGGACGTGACGGACCTTCGTCCAGGCGCCTGGTCGTGTTCAGTCCTGGCGGGGTGTGGGCCTCGGGCCGCCGCGGCGCGGTCCTCGGCATCCTGGGCGAGGTAGCGGGAGGACTCATCGCCAATGGCTTCCACGAGCCGGTGCAGCAGCTTCGCCCGCCGCTCCAAGTAGACGGCCACCAGGCACCTGTCGTCCGCCTGCCCCTCGGTGTTCGGCGCGGTCATGACGGCTGCCCCGCCGTGCCGGCCAGGGCCTGCATCTGGTCCAAACCGTGGTTGCAGCAGCGCCCGCACACCAGGCGGATCTTGTTCGGCTTCTCAGGGGCCGGGATGTTGTACGCCAGGCGGTCCTCGTCGTCACGCTGGCGCAGGTCGCAGTCGCACGCGGCGCACAGCAACCGAGAGCGCCACGCCTGCGCCTCGGTCCAGACCGGCGAGTCCGTGGCCGCAGCTGCCCAGGAGCTCCTGCCGGCCTTTTTGGCCCGCGGTGCCTTGGTGGTGGGGGGAGGTGATGCCGTTGGTGCCGCGGCCGGGGGCGGCAACGGCAGCGAAGAAGGGGCCGAGCAGATCGCCCGGGTTCCCAGTACATGGCTACCAGTCGTCGGGAAAGCTCCGCAAGCCGTGCCAAGGCCGCGGTTCGCATGGCCGTTCGGCCAGTACCGAGGCACGGGACCACGACGAGTGACTGGCACGCCTGAACAGGGCCCGGCCGGGGCGGCCGTGAGCTCACGCCACGCAGAAGCCGGCGGCGCCTTTCCCGGCGAAGCGGTGCGGCTGGACAGGCTGATGCCGAGGCGGAGGGGACGACCCAGGCGGCTGTTTCCCGGTCCGCTATTGGCCGGGGTGGACTGCCTGGACGCCGGTGCCCGCGTACGCCTTGGGCGTCAGCGTGAGGAGGAACCGCCCGGCCGGGTGTGTGGCCGAGGGCCGGGCGGCGTGGATGGCGTGGACGGCGGCCCAGGAGTGCCCGAACCGCAGCAGTCCGGTGGCGGTGACGGCTGCGTCGGTGTCGAACGCCTCGATCCGGATGAACCGCAGCCCCTTGATGTAGCCGAGCAGGCCCGGCCGCTCGGCGTCGCCGGCCGTCAGCGACAGCACCGGTGCGGACAGGTCCCCGAGCCCGCCGGACGCCTGCACGTAGAACGCGGCGACCGCCTCGTTGAACGGGTCCTTCGGGTCGTACAGCGCCGTGGCGGTCGTGTGGTCCAGGACGACCGAAATCGCCGCCACTACGCGGCCGTCTGCGAGCCGTGCTGCGCCCCGGCCAGGCGCTCCAGCAGCGCGCGGGCCTTCGCCTCGGCCTCCGCGCTGGGCGCCTGCCCCAGCGCGGAGGCGAGCTCCGCGCGGGCCAGCTCGGCACGCTCGGCGTACTCGGCCCTGGTCGGCGTGTCCTGCGCCAGCTCCTCCACCAGGTTCCGGATCGTCGTGCCGTGCTCGGCGGCCAGCTGCGCCAGCCGGTCCCGCGCCGCCGCGCTCACCTTGATGCTCGTCTCGTCCGCCATGCCCCGACTCTACCGCGTTCCTCTACTGTAGGTAGAGGAACGGTGGGGTGCCGGTGTACCCCAGCGGCCCCCTGTGCGTCCCGGGAAGAAGAGCCTCCTTCGTGCCTCAGCTTGTGATTTAACCTGGGCGGTCGCCCTGGGCCGTAGGATTCTGAGTGCTGTCACGCATACCCAATGCTTCGGCACGTCACTGCGGGCAGAGAGCATGGCTGATCGGGACCGCACACGCCACGGCGTCTGTCGGCCGCACCTCGGCGCGATGCTCACCTCTCAGATCCCCGGACTCGGCCGTTATGGTCTGATCCGGTCGCGTTCGGTGATGGTCTCGGGGCGTCGGACGGTTTTGCCCACGCGGGGCCGACGCGCTCGTAGGCGCAGCGCTTGGTGACCGGGTTCAAGACGGCGACCTTCAGCGGGCTCTGGGCGGCCTCCTCGATCCTCGAGAGCCAGGCTCGGCCGGGCACCAGGATGGTCAGGTCCGCAGGCCACCGGACGAGCGCTGAGGGGTCGGGGCACACCACACCGGCCAGCTGGAACGCGCTGTCCTTGCGCGGCCGGCTGTAGAGGAGCAGCCCGTTGCCGTGGGTGGGGCTCTGGGCGCCGCACTCGACGGCCTTGCCGGAGATGGAGCGGACCATGTGCATGAACGCGGGCCACAGTTCGGCGTCCATGCCCGCGTGCTCGAAGAAGACCGTCAGCCGCTCCTGCTCCGCCCGCTGTTCCCGCGCCTGTTCCTCAGCGGCCTGTCGGCGGTCCTCGGCAGCTAGTCTGCGCCGTTCGGCGGAAGCGGCCCGCATGTCCGCGGCCTGCCGGCGTTGCTCGGCGGCGGCCGCCTGAAGGACTGCTTCGGCGTCGGCCTCCAGCCGGGCCCGGTCGACGGCCAGTTGGACGTAGGAGCGGGCGGTCCACCACACCGTGGCGTCCTGGCCGGTATGGGCATGCACCCGTCCCTGAAGAATCCACCGGATCGCATCGACGAGGGAGCAGGAGACGTGGGTCCACGCTGCCTTCGTCTTCAGCGTGTGCGGCGCCGCCCAGGTGTAGCGCGCCATCCCATGGCGCACCGTCCATGCGTCCCCGCGGTTCCTGGGGGGCGGCCACCCGCAGGGAGGGCACGCCGCGCTCCCACGGCCGCTTCTCCACCGCAATCCAGCACACCGCCACACCGTCCGCCGCGTAGCGATCGGTCCGCATCCGCGCGTCCTGCGGCGTCATCGGCGACAACTGCGCCTCCGGCGCCATGAACGGCCGGTCCTGCCGGTCGAAGACCAGCACGTCGGCACGCCAGGTCCGGGCTTCGTTGCCGACCTCGAGCTCAGCTCCGAAGCCCGCCGCCCGGGCGGCGGTGGCCAACTCCAGCTTCAGCAGGTGATGCTCTGGCGACTCGTTCGCCAGCGCGCAGTCGCGCGGCCGCACCTGGTGGTAGAAGTGCCGGGCACGGTGCGGCGAGATGCGCGCGAACACCCTTCCCCGGCACTCCGGACACGCCAGCTCCAGACCTTTCACGCGGTGGACGTCCGCCCAGGACCGGCCACACCCAAGATCGTCCAGCGACGCATCCAGCCGGCCCCAGCGCGCATGCACGGCGGTGTACCCCATCAGCCCCCTCCCGCGTGGTCCGAGAAGGACAGCATCCCCTCCCGCTGGGACGGCGATACACCGGATGAGGACGCGCGGCTCGGGCCGTTCGTGCGCAGATGAGCCGGTCCGGCCGACTGCTGGCGGTGCCCGGCGGTGGCAGCATCGGCCGGACACAGGGCGCACCGCCGGGCGGGTGCAGTCTCTCCCACGACTGACTCGGCCCGGTGGGGGTGCCCACGCTTCAGGGGAGCGGCCCGACTTCGCCCCGTGAGCTGTCCCAAGGGCCACCTGCCCCGCTGCTCGATCCGCTCGCGCCTCACCGCCCAGAGCTGTGCCCCGCGTAGTGGGGTCTCGCGGGCGGTGAAGTGCGCTACGTTCGTGCCGCATGGAAGCAACATCCCAACTGCGTCAGGCCGTCCTTACCTGGCTCGAGCAGGCACGCGATCTGCCCTCCATACCCCAGGCCATCACCGATGTAGCACTGTCGACGCAACCGGAGTTCGAAGCCGTGATCAACGCGGTGGTGAGCGCCGCGCCGAAATCCGAGCACCGCGACCTCTACGGCAAGGTCGACGGTGACTGGCTGCCCCGATGGTCCACGCTCCTGGCAGGATCGAGACTGGGTGACGCGACCCGTCTAGTGGCCCAGGGCGCGACGGTGCCGGTGGAAGACGTCGCGGACAGCTTCGTCGCCTTCTGCACAGCCCCCGCTCCGGCAGCGGAGGACTGGCTGCTCCTCACAGGTGACCTCCCCGTGGGGACACGGGTCCCGCTGGGCCGCTACACCCTGCAGGCCTTCACCGCCGACGAACTGCGGCAGCTGGGCCCCATGCCGGCCCTCCAGGGCCTCCAGCCGGGCGGGCTCGACCTCGATCTCCTGGCCGGTGCCCCCTTTCTCCACGCCCCGAACCCCGAGCGCGCGCCGGACCGCAGGGACACCGGCTGGTTCGACTTCGCCGGTCCACGCCCGGAATCCCTGCACTGGAGGGCGCTGCTGCCGCTGATCCTGTGGAGTGAGGAACTGCTGCACGTCGACGCGGTGTTCGGCGTCGAGCGCGGCCGCTACTTCGACCTGAACCGAAGCCAGGTGCCCACCACCATCCAGATCTACGAGGACCGTCACGGCATCCCGGAAGAAGTCGAAGTCCGCGAGACAGGCAGCTTCTACGCTGCTTCAGCCGCTCTCCCGCGGCTACAGGCCTTCTGCTCCGCGGTGACAGCGAAGATCGACGCGGTCATGGACGGCATCCCCAGCGGACGGAGTCTTCCCAGGAAGCGCGCCCGCCGCTTGGAGCGAGCTGCCCGTCACCTGCTGCAGGCCTACCAGCGCACCTACAGAGATGACGGTGTGTGGGAGGAAGAAGCCGACGAGCGGCTTCTGGACTACGTCATCGCGCTGGAAGCCCTGATGGTCAGCCCCGACGACAAGCACGAGGGCATCAGCGAGAGGATCCGGACCCGGACTGCGGCCCTGTTCCCCAGCTCTGTGCGCGAGGGCGTCGAGAGCAGAGTGCAGAAGGCGTACAGCGCGCGCTCGAAGTACGTACACGGAGACCTGCTCGCCGACCAGAAGGAGGCCGAACTGCGCGAGCTCAGGCTGCTCGTCCGGCAGGTCGTCCTGCGCTGGCTCATCCTCACCCCCTGCGACACTCAAGACCTCGCACCTCGTCTCGATGCCGCAGCCCACACCAGTTGCTCGCGCGCCGTTGACGAACCTCTACGCGCCTTTTTCCAGGAGTCACCGCCACAGGACGGCATCCGGAGCTGAGCCCAGCACTGCCGCCGTGATTGCCATCGCCGCCCACAGCCGAGATGCAGTCAGATCGGCTCCTGGCCGCACCACCAACTCACCGCTGTCAAGCCAGGGATACGGTGGCCGGGTGAACGGATCGAACGCACCGGCCAGGTCAGTTGCGCCCACCTGGAGGCCCGACGTGCCGGGTGCCTTGCTGTCCCTTCTGGGAACCGATGAGAGGGCCGTCGCGTTTTTTGCCGGCGTCGCGGATCTCGACGCGACGGACCCGGACTCTCACGAGTTGGAAGAGGGGGTCCGGCTCGCCTCCGGGGCCCGGCTGGAGCAGTTCGCGCGAGCCGGGTCGGGGGACGCGTTCTGTTTCGTCGGCGAGGGCGGTGAGGAACGTCCAGTGGTGTACGTGGGCCTTGACGGCGAGGCCGGCCTGCTCGCGCTCGGACTGCCGGAGTTGGTGCAGCTGTGTCTCGTGGCGCCGTGGTGGCGAGACGCTCCAGGCCGGACGCCCGAAGAACTCCAGGCGGTCGCCGACGAGTACCGAGAGGACCTGCCTGACTTCGCACGGCGACGGGACTGTGCGGCCCGGGCGCTCGGTATCGACCTGGATGAACTGCCATCCGCGGCGACGGTCCTGGCCCGGCTCGTGGAACGCTCCCGGGGACCGGTAGCAGCGGCTTGCCTCGTCGTCGGGTACGAGGGCGATCCGCTCGACCCCCTCTTCAACGCCGCCCGCCCCTGATTGACCGACCACCGGGCCCGGCAGACCCCTGGCTGGTGCGGGTGTTGTCGACGCCCCCCAGCACGGCGGGGTGCCAGACCCCGACCTGGAAGATCCTCCGCGACTGCCGACTCAAGGGCGACGGCGTTCACCACGTCATGCTCGGCATCGCCCGCCTGCACAACCTCAACCTCGCCGGATAGTCGGCAGGCTCCGACGGCAGCCAGCCACATCCCGAACACGGCAAAGATCATCGCCGTCCGCGAAGCCTCCGGTCTCGACAACTCCCTGGTCGGCGTGCCTCCCATGCGCGCCGCGTTGCAGCCGCACAAGAACGGCAAAGCAGGCGGGCCACTAGCTGACGCTGAAGCAGAAGGCGGTGAGCGCCACGATCCACAACCGGTCCGCGGCATCGGCCGGGCGGGAGACGGGCTCAAGGGCCAGCAGCTGCCCGAGACGTTGCTTCACCCGGCAGGCGGTTGACGAGGACACTCCGAGAAGCGGACACCGGCAGCCACCTCTACGTCGAGCTCACCTACCGCGCGCAGACGATGGAGGTGGCACTGGGGTTCTGGGTCCACGGACGCCGGCTGGGTCGTCGCGGGACCCTCCACCCTCTGGTAAAACGCACGAAAGAGGGGCACGACCTGGGGCGGTCAGGTACCCGACAGCGGAACTGCCGCCGTCTGGAACAACCAGCGCGCCGGCCAGCCCGTCATGAGTGGTCGAAGTACCGTCAATGCCCTGCATTTGGGTGGTCGTAACAGCCCTTGTGGCAGCGGTGACAGGCCTGCGACAAGACGCACAAGATCCCTCGGCCCACCCCCTGGCGACGCCTTGGCATCTGACGTCGACGCCTTCAAGATCCCCGAGTCAAGTTCAGACACCGCAGAATTCGGCGTCGACGAGGCGCTGTTCGTGGATGTTCCAGTCGCCGTTGAAGTTCAGCGACAGCACGTGATCTCCGTCTGCCGTCGCCATAGTCTGCGAGATGGAGCCCTGAATGCCGCCGTTGTGCCCCCATATCTCGGTACCGCACGACAACGTCATCCTCATCAGTCCCAGGCCGTAGGAGAAGGTGGGCATGTTCTTGATCGAGACGGTCGTCATCATCTCCTTCAGTTGAGGCTCCTCCAGGAGCCGACCGGAGAACAGGGCCCGGTAGAACCGGTTGAGGTCGCGATTGTTGGAGATCATCTCTCCTGCGGCGCCCGCGAATGAGGGGTTGAGTTCGGTGACGTCGTAGATCGCGCTGTTCGGCTCTCCCGGCCCGGCAAGCTCCCCGGTCAGCTTCGAGTAGGCGCGTCCGCTGGGTCCGGGGACGCGGGTGCGGGTGCCCGGCAGACTGGTGGAGTCCAGGTGCAGGGGGCGCAGGATGCGCTGCTCGATCTCGTGGGCGTAGGAGTGGCCGGTGGCCCTCTGGATCACCATGGAGGCGATGACGTAGTTGGTGTCGGAGTAGCTCCAGTCGTCGCCGGGGGCAAAGGCCGGCCGGTGTGTCATGGCGAGTCGGACGATCTGGCGGGGCGTCCAGGTGGCGTAGCGGTGCTTGAGGAAGTCGGTGCCGAACTCCTTGCGTTTGAATTCCTCGTCATCGGTGTAGCTGTAGATGCCGCTGGTGTGGTTGAGGATCTGCCGTAGCGTGATCTTGCCGCCGTCGTGCCCGTTGCCCTGCACCAGGCCCGGCAGCCAGTGGTCCACCGTGTCGTCCAGGCTCAGCTTCCCCTCCTCCTTCAACTGGAGCATCGACGTGGCCACGAACGTCTTGGTGATCGAACCGACCCGGAAGCGGTCATCGGCCTGCGGCTTGCGGCCGGTTGCCAGATCCGCAGTGCCCGCAACTCCCGCCCAGATGTCGCGCCCCTGCTCGGCGAGCACGATGCCCCCGGGCGCCCCGTCCTGGACGACCGAGTCCAGGGCCGCTCGGGCGGCCGCGTGCCCGCCTCGTGTCGCGGAAGCATCCGTACTGCCGACAGCCGACGCCGGCAGGGCGAGACCGGCGCTCATCACGACCGTGGCGACCGCCCCGACGACAGCGACCCGCAGCCTGTGCTCCCCGCGGCTGCGGCCACCCCTGGTGGACGTACGTGACCCGTTGGCTGTGTGTCCGTGCTCGTACAAGAAAAAACTCCCGTCACTGGTGGGGGGCGACCTGATCTGGACCCAGTATTTTCGATCAAGGTCCGGACCGGGATACCGCCAACCACCTGCTTGAAGGTGGGGTTACCCCCCGCCGGCTGGGTACACGACGGGGGTTCGAAGACGGGATCTGAGTGGGCATTTAGAGATGTTCTGCGCCGGTAAGTAACTTTCGCGGCTGTCATGTTTGAGTTGTTTGCCCTGTGTATACACGCTCTCGCGTTCATCGAGCTACGGACTCGGCCGCCCGTTTGCTCCGGTTCTTGTGCGCGAAGTCCGTCTGGTTTGAAAATCGGCCGGAATCGCCCAGCAGTAGCGGAACGGCGCCGTCCGCCACATCCATGATCACGCTACGGCGTGAGTCAGCGGAAGCCGTACCCCAGCGACCTGTCCGACGCCCGATGGGCCTTACTGATCGTTTCAGATTGAGGTCCGGAGTCGCCTCAAACACATGATGCTGCAGGCGAGTTGGAGCAGGCCGAGGTGGAGGTCGGCGCGTATCTCATAGCGGATGCGGAGCC
>NZ_JBHWUU010000139.1:0-12760 GCF_042737375.1 Streptomyces sp. NPDC060000 | reverse complement strand
CCCCGGTACGGGGTGCCGCCCATCGGCGTACGGAGGTTGCTCAGTACGCGCTGTCGACGTTGTCGATCGTGCCGTACTTGTCGGCCGCGTAGTTGGCGGCGGCGGTGATGTTGGCGACCGGGTCGTAGATGTTCCAGGACGTCCCGGCGACGTGGTAGGCGGTGAAGGTCGGCGGGATCACCTGGAGCAGACCCTTGGAGGGGATGCCGTTGATGGCGTTGATGTCCCAGTTGTTGATCGCCTGCGGGTTGCCCGAGGACTCCCGGATGATGTTGCGGTGCAGGCCGCTGTAGGAGCCCGGGATGCCCTTGGACTTCATGATGGCCAGGGAGTGCTTGATCCAGCCGTCGAGGTTGTCGGCGTAGCTCTTGACGGCGACCTGCTTGACCACGGCACGCTTGGCGGAGCGGCTCGCGGACTCCTTGGCCTTGCGCGCGGCTGCGGCCTTCTTGGCGGCGGCCGTGGCGGCCGCCTTCTTCTTCGCGGCGGCCTTCGCGGCGGCCTCGGCGGCCGCCTTCTTCTTGGCCGCGGCTGCCGCGGCCGCCTTCTTCTTCGCCTCGATGGCGTCGACCTTCACGCTAGTCGCGGCCAGCTGGTCGGTCACACTGGCCTTGACGGCCTGCACCGGCTCGGAGCTGTAGGCGACCCGGGCCGAGGAGACGGCGTCCGTAGTGGTCGTCTGCGCGTCGGCCGGCACCACGGAGAAGGCGAGGGCGGCGGCACCGAGCGTGGCTGCACCGGCGATCGCGATCTTGTGAGTGTTCTTGGGCATGCGGAAGGACCTCTTCGAATAGCGCGGAGGTCGCTCTCCTCGTCCGACGGCGGACAGCGGGTGCTTTCGGCACGAGCGCCTGGGGAGAACCCGCGGCGCTGAGCGACATGAGCCATTCTTAGCGGCCGCAAAATGGCCAGGCAAAGGTGTGACGTACGATCCTCGATAGTGGATCAGGGAGGGGCAAATCGGGACAGATGGAACCATCTGCCCCGTTCACCGCGTCCCCTTTATCTCCTATTGCCCGTAGTACGTGATCCGCGCCCTATGTGCGGGCTCACACGGGCCCCGCCTCGTTCTCACTGTTGGTTGCCCGAGCAATGCTCTACGTCAGGGCGCTCCTCGGGCAGGACGAGGTGCACGTCCCCGAACTCGTGCCACAGGTAGAGCCCGCCCAGCGCCTCCTCGTAGCCACGGCCGATCGCGGCCCGGCCCGCCACGGCCTCCAGCATCAGCAGATGCGAGGCCTCCGGCTCGTGCAGCCCGGTCAGCAGCCCGTCCACCACCCGCACCCCACGCGCGGGAGTGACGACGAGATCCGTCCAGCCCGCACGCGCGCGGACGACGCCGTCCGCCCCGGCCGCCGACTCCACGGCCCGTACGGCGGTCGTCCCCACCGCGATCACCCGACCGTCCGTCCGTGTCCCACCGCCACCCCGCACGGCGTTGATCAGCCGGGCCGACGCCTCCGGCACCACGAACCGCTCCGGATACGGCGGCTCGTGCGCCTCCGCCGAGGCGACCCCGGTGTGCAGGGTGATCGGAGCGAACCGCACCCCCCGGCTGACCAGCTCCGCGACCAGCCCGGCGGTGAAGGGCCGCGCCGCGCTCGGCATCTCCGCACTGCCCGACCCGTCGGCCGACGGCAGCGCGAACACCGTCTGATAGACGGACAGCGGCTGATCCCGCTCGGTATAGGAGTAGCGGATCGGCCGCCCGTGTCCCCGCAGCAGACCCGGCACCGCCCCGGCGGGGGACACCCGGGCCCACCACAGCCGCCCGCTCCCAGGGCTCAGCGGCTCCTCCAGCGTCAGCCGCACGCCCCCGGCCAGCCGCACCCCGGTCCCCGCGCGCCCGCCCGCACGCACGCGCGTGGTGCCCCTGCCGTCCGGATCCCGCAGCTCCACGGCCCACCGTCCGTCGTCACCGCGCGTGGAGAAGTGCACCACCACGCGCGTGTGCCCGACCCGCCCGTCCACGGCCGCCGCCAGCGTCGGCGAGGTGTTCACCACGAGCAGGTCCCCGGCCCGCAGCAGCCCCGGCAGCTCCCGGAACACGTGATGCGCCACCTCCGTCCCCCTCGACACCAGCAGCCGTACGTCGCTGCGGTCCCGCCCCGGGCCGCGCTGCTCGGCCGGCACCCGCGCCGACAGCTCTCCGGGCACCTTCCCCCACCCTCGGCTGCGCTCATGCGGGGGGACCCCCGTGGTCAGCGTCATCGCCGTTCCTCCAGCAGCGCCGGAGCCGTGTACCGCCCGCTCGCCGGGCGCTCGTCCAGCAGTCGCAGGAAGGCCGGCGCCACACCGGCCGGATCGGGTCGCGGATCACGGTCGTCCGGTACGGCCGCCGCGTACAGGTCGGTGGCCATGTCCCCCGGGTCCACCGCCCATACCCGCAGTCCCGGCTCCTCCGCTGCGAGCACCGCCGCGAGATGGTCCAGGGCCGCCTTGGACGCCCCGTAGCCGCCCCACGTCTCGTACGCCTCGGCCGCCGCGTCCGAGCTGACGGTGATCACCGTGCCCGCCCGCGCCCCGCGCAGCAGCGGCAGCGCCTCCTGGACCAGCCCCAGCGCCGCCACGACGTTCACCTCCAGCGCCCGCCGCAGCCCGTCCAGGGGCAGCTCCGCCAGCCGCACCAGCGGCTCGGCGCCCAGTGCGCTCGCGTTGTTCACCAGCAGGTCGCAGCCCCCGAGCCGCCCGGCGGCCGCCACCAGCTCGGCCCGGTGCGCAGCGTCCGCGACCTCCCCCGCACGGGCCTCGACCCGGGTCCCGTGCGACGCCACGGCCGCCGCCGTCTCCTTCAGCACCTCCGCGGTCCTGGCGCCGAGCACCAGATCCCAGCCCCGTACGGCCAGCGCCTCGGCCAGCGCCCGTCCCAGCCCCTTCGATGCCCCCGTGATGATCGCTACCGGCATGACAACCGTCCCCTCGTCCGACCCGCCTCCGTACGGCGGTGACCCCAACGTAGGAACGGGCCCCACGCCCCCGCCTCGGGCGCGGGACGCAAGCCGAAGGGGCCCTTCGTCGTACGCCCGCGCACCCGGTCCCTTCGCCCTGGGCCGCGGTACCGGGGACTTTCGCCCTAGGTCTTCCGCCCCGGTCCGTGGCCGTCACAGGTCCGATCCGCGCTGTCACACCCCGCCGGTACCGTGAGGGAATGAGTCAAGGCCCCCGGTCCGGCCTCGCCGCGGTGAGCACCGCGCTGCTGGCCATGAGCAGGCACCTGGAGGTCCGCGACGTCCTCAAGACGATCGTCGCCTCCGCCCGCGAACTGCTGGACGCGCAGTACGCCGCCCTCGGCGTCCCCGACGACCACGGCGGCTTCGCCCAGTTCGTGGTCGACGGAGTCGGCGAGGAACAGTGGAAGGCCATCGGCCCGCTGCCCCGCCAGCACGGCATCCTCGCGGCGATGCTCCAGGAGGCCCGCTTCGAGCGCCTGGCCGACGTGCGCAAGGACCCCCGCTTCGAGGGCTGGCCGTCCGCCCACCCCGAGATGTCCGACTTCCTGGGCCTGCCCGTCCGGGACGGCGACGAGGTCATCGCCGCCCTGTTCCTGGCCAACAAGAACTGTGCCAAGCCCGAGGGCGGCTGCGGCTTCACCGAGGACGACGAGGAACTGCTCTCGATCCTCGCCCAGCACGCCGCGATAGCCCTCACCAACGCCCGCCTGTACGAGCGCAGCCGCGAACTGACGATCGCCGAGGAGCGCTCCCGGCTGGCCCACGAGCTGCACGACGCGGTCAGCCAGAAGCTGTTCTCCCTGCGCCTGACGGCTCAGGCCGCCGCCGCCCTCGTCGACCGCGACCCCCCGCGCGCGAAGGACGAACTGCAGCAGGTCGCCGCGCTCGCCGCGGAGGCCGCCGACGAACTGCGCGCCGCCGTGGTGGAGTTGCGCCCCGCCGCCCTCGACGAGGACGGCCTCGTGGCCACCCTCCGTACCCACATCCAGGTCCTCGACCGCGCCCACGCCGCGCGCGTGACCTTCACCAGCCATGGCGTCCGCGCACTGCCCGCCGCCCAGGAGGAGGCCCTGCTGCGGGTCGCCCAGGAGGCCCTGCACAACGCGCTGCGCCACTCCGGGGCGCAGCGCGTCGAGGTGACCCTGGGCAAACGCGGCCCGGACACGGTCCTGCGCGTCACGGACGACGGCGGCGGCTTCGACCCCACGACGGTCCGCCGGGCCGGCCGCCACCTCGGCCTGGTGTCGATGCGGGACCGGGCGAGCGGGGTCGGCGGCACGCTCACGGTGCATTCGGCGCCCGGCAAGGGCACCACGATCGAGATGGAGGCCCCCGGTGGCTGACGCAATCAGGGTGCTGCTCGTCGACGACCACCAGGTCGTCCGCCGGGGCCTGCGCACCTTCCTGGAGGTCCAGGACGACATAGAGGTCGTCGGCGAGGCCGCCGAGGGCGCCGAAGGAGTCGCCCTCGCCGAGGAGTTGAAGCCCGACGTCGTCCTGATGGACGTCAAGATGCCCGGCATGGACGGCGTCGAGGCCCTGCGCAGGCTCCGTGAACTGGACAACCCCGCGCGCGTGCTGATCGTCACCAGCTTCACCGAGCAGCGCACCGTGGTCCCGGCCATGCGCGCGGGCGCCGCCGGGTACGTCTACAAGGACGTGGACCCCGACGCCCTCGCCGGCGCCATCCGCTCGGTCCACGCCGGCCACATCCTGCTCCAGCAGGAGGTCGCCGTCGCACTCCTCTCCCAGGAGGAGGGCAGCGCGGGCCAGGGCAGAGGCGGCACGCTCACCGAACGGGAGCGCGAGGTGCTCGGCCTGATAGCGGACGGCCGGTCCAACCGCGAGATCGCCCGTGCCCTGGTGCTCTCCGAGAAGACCGTCAAGACGCATGTCTCGAACATCCTGATGAAGCTCGACCTCGCGGACCGCACCCAGGCCGCGCTGTGGGCCGTACGCCATGGCCTGACCCGCTGAAACACGCTCCGGCGCACCACCCGGAGCGTCGCGGGGCGCTCCGGAGGGGCAACGCGGAAGGTTGACTTCCGATCCGAGATTCATACCGTCGTGGGAATGTCCCCCGAATGGCGCATCCTTCATGGCGTGCGGCCGTTCTCCAGTGCGTGCCGCGGCGACTGCCGCGGCAATCGCTAGGAGGGCTCAGTAGTGAAGAACCTGAAGAAGGCAGCGGCCGTGACGATGGTGGCCGGTGGGCTGATGGCCGCGGGTGCCGGCATGGCCTCCGCCGCCGACGGCGCCACCGCCCTCGGCGAGGCCAAGGGCTCGCCGGGCGTCGTCTCGGGCAACCTCATCCAGGCCCCGGTGCAGGTCCCGGTCAACGTCGTCGGCAACAGCGTGAACGTCATCGGCGTGCTGAACCCGGCCTTCGGCAACCTGGGTCTCAACCACTGAGGTCCGGTTCCCGCCCGCAGTGACCTCCGGCCTCCCCCGGCCCCCACCGGGGGAGGCCGGTCTGTTTGTCGCCCCAATGACCCGAACGAGGTGTCTTCCCGGCACGCCCCGCACCGTCCCCGAGCACTGCCGCGTTGTGCAGCGCACGACCCGCGGCCGGGTCGGACACGCAACCGCAGGAGGAACCCTTCCCATGAACATCGCCAAGAAGGCCGCCGTGGCCCTCACCGTCGCCGGTATCGCCGCGGGCGCCTCGGCCGGTGCCGCCGTCGCCGACGCCGGTGCCGAAGGCGCGGCCGTGAACTCGCCGGGCGTCGTCTCGGGCAACGTCGTCCAGGTGCCGGTGCACATCCCGGTCAACATCTGTGGCAACACGATCAACGTGGTCGGCCTGCTGAACCCGGCGTTCGCCAACACCTGCGTCAACGACTGAGTTCGTAGCCGCACCCCGGAGGGGCCCACGCGTCAACGACGACGCGTGGGCCCCTCCGCATGCATTCAGCCCGTCCGGGGGTGCCCCCTCTGGGGGAGTTTCAGGACGAGGCCCCTTCAGGGCCGAAGGGGGGCTGGGGGCACAGCCCCGCGGGGACGCCCACACCAACGGCCGCGACCGACAAACCGGCGCTCATCGAACCTCCCGCTCCTCCACAACGGAGTTGTACGCGGCGACCAGGGCCCGCCGCCCCGTGCGCTCCACAGGCCGCAACGCCTCGGAACGCGCCGCCATCTCAGCGGAGCTCACCGCACCCCCGGGCCCGTTCCGCTGCGCGAGGGACACCAGCAGCCCCACCCGCTGCGCGAGCTCCAGCACCCGCACCGCCCGAGGCGGATACCCCGGCGCGAGGACCTCCCGCCCCTGCTCGGCCCGGGCCCGGTACGCGTCGATCGCCGCCTCCGCCACCGGCCCCGACCCCGCCAGGTCCAGCCGTGACAGCACCGCCGTGGCGTCCCGCAACGCCTCCGCCAGCTCCCGCTCGGCCTCGCCCAGTGACGGCACATCGGCCGGCGGAGCCTCCCGCACCGGCAGGCAGTGCCACACGACCTCGACATGCACATCACCGTCGGGCCCGGCCTCGTACACCTCCGGCACCAGCCCGTACCCGGCGCCGTGACAGACCACCGCCTCCTCCGCCTCCAACGCCCGCTTGTTGAACTCCGGCGGCCCGCTCAGCCCCAGCGGATGCCCCGGCGCGGGCAGCGCCACCCGCAGCCCGCTCACCCCGAGCGCCCGCAGCCGCCCGAGCCCGAGCGTGAGTCCGACGGGCGCCGACTCCCCGGGCAGCCCCTCCACCCGGTGCACGGCGTCCTCGCCGACGATGGCGAGCACGGCGTCATCTGGCGAGACAAATCCGGCCAACAGGGCATTTCCCCAAGCGACAAGGCGACCAGAGCGCGGTTCCGAGAGCATGCCCCCACCCTAAGGACCGGACCGATGGAACGGGCCGCCCGACCGGTGGCGTAGATTTTCCCGGAGAGGCCGCGCCCACCCACGCGCGGCGGTCCGAGCCACCGGCGCCCGTGACACAGACCGGCCACACTGCAAGGGGAGACAACGCGCTCATGAGCGATGTTCTGGAGCTTCAGGACGTATCCGTGGTCCGTGAGGGCCGGGCTCTGGTGGACCAGGTCTCCTGGTCGGTCAAGGAGGGCGAGCGCTGGGTCATCCTCGGTCCCAACGGGGCCGGCAAGACGACCCTCCTGAACATCGCTTCCACCTACCTCTTCCCCAGCGCGGGCACCGTCTCCATCCTCGGCGAGACCCTCGGCAGGCCCGGCACCGACGTCTTCGAGCTGCGCCCGCGCGTCGGCATGGCCGGCATCGCCCTCGCCGACAAGCTCCCCAAGCGCCAGACCGTCCTGCAGACCGTGCTGACCGCCGCGTACGGCATGACGGCCGGCTGGCAGGAGGAGTACGAGGACGTCGACGAGCAGCGCGCCCGCGCCTTCCTCGACCGCCTCGGCATGAGCGACTACCTGGACCGCAGGTTCGGCACGCTCTCCGAGGGCGAGCGCAAGCGCACCCTCATCGCCCGCGCCCTGATGACCGACCCCGAGCTGCTCCTCCTGGACGAGCCCGCCGCCGGCCTGGACCTCGGCGGCCGTGAGGACCTCGTGCGCCGGCTCGGCCGCCTCGCGCGCGACCCGATCGCCCCCTCGATGATCATGGTGACCCACCACGTCGAGGAGATCGCCCCCGGCTTCACCCACGTCCTCATGATCCGACAGGGCAAGGTCCTCGCCGCCGGCCCGGTCGAACTCGAGCTCACCTCCCGCAACCTCTCCCTCTGCTTCGGCCTCCCGCTCGTCGTGGAGCAGGTCGGCGAGCGCTGGACGGCACAGGGCCTCCCGATGTCCTGACCGCTCCCCGTGCGCCCTGTCCCGGCAGGCCACGCGGCCCTACCATGACGGTGTGAACGACATCGACGCATGGGTGTGGTGGCTCGTCGGCGCGACAGCGCTCGGTATCCCACTCGTGGTGACCGCGATGCCCGAGTTCGGCATGCTCGCGGTCGGCGCGGTCGCCGCCGCCGTCGCAGCGGCCGTCGGCCTCGGAGCCGTCGCCCAGGTGCTCGTCTTCATCGTCGTCTCCGTCGCCCTGATCGCCGTCGTACGACCGATCGCGACCCGGCACAGCAAGCAGCGCCCCCAACTCGCCACCGGCATCGAAGCGTTGAAGGGCAAACAGGCCGTCGTGCTGGAGCGCGTCGACGGCTCGGGCGGCCGTATCAAGCTCGCCGGAGAGGTCTGGTCGGCGCGCGCGCTCGACGCCGATCGCGCCTACGACGTGGGGCAGGAAGTCGACGTCGTGGACATCGAGGGGGCCACGGCGATCGTCATCTGACCTTGTGCAACTCCCGTACCACGCAAGTGAACAGAACACCTCCCGAGCCGTACGACGGTCTGTCACACTCGACCAGCAAGATCTTCAACAGGCATAAGATCTTCCGAAAGCGCCGAGGCGGAGAAAGGTACGGGGAGCCGCGATGGAACCGGTCATCATCGTCCTGGTCATTCTGGTGGTGTTGGTCTTCATCGCCCTGATCAAGACGATCCAGGTCATCCCACAGGCCAGTGCGGCCATCGTGGAGCGCTTCGGCCGCTACACGCGGACACTGAACGCGGGCCTCAACATCGTCGTCCCGTTCATAGACACCATCCGCAACCGCATCGACCTGCGCGAACAGGTCGTCCCGTTCCCGCCGCAGCCGGTGATCACCCAGGACAACCTGGTCGTGAACATCGACACGGTCATCTACTACCAGGTGACCGACGCCCGGGCCGCGACCTACGAAGTCGCCAGCTACATCCAGGCGATCGAGCAGCTCACCGTCACCACGCTGCGCAACATCATCGGCGGCATGGACCTCGAGCGGACCCTGACCTCCCGCGAGGAGATCAACGCGGCACTGCGCGGAGTCCTCGACGAGGCGACCGGCAAGTGGGGCATCCGGGTCAACCGCGTGGAACTGAAGGCCATCGAGCCGCCGACCTCCATCCAGGACTCGATGGAGAAGCAGATGCGCGCCGACCGTGACAAGCGTGCCGCGATCCTCACCGCGGAAGGCACGCGCCAGGCCGCCATCCTCACCGCCGAGGGCGAGAAGCAGTCCCAGATCCTGCGTGCCGAAGGTGAGGCCAAGGCAGCCGCCCTGCGCGCCGAGGGCGAGGCACAGGCCGTACGTACGGTCTTCGAGGCCATCCACGCCGGAGACCCGGACCAGAAGCTTCTGTCCTACCAGTACCTGCAGATGCTCCCCAAGCTCGCCGAAGGCGACGCCAACAAGCTCTGGATCGTCCCCAGCGAAATCGGCGACGCCCTCAAGGGGTTGTCCGGCGCGATGGGCAACTTCGGCCCCTTCGGCGGCAATTCGGGAGGCGGCAACTCCGGCAACTCCGGCAACGGCAACGAGCGCCGCGAGAAGCCGTCGATCGACTGAGGGATCTCTTCGACTCCGACCGGTTCCCCGCGCCTTGAAGAGGCGCGGGGAACCGCGCGACCAGCCGCAGCGGGCCCGCGGACAGAAAGCCTGCCCCGCACGGAGCGCTACGCGGCCCCCGCCAACCAGTCCGGCAGGGCAGCGAGGTCATCCTGCCCCAAGGCCAACAGCATGGCGTCCGCCGGCGTCGGCTCGAACGGCTGCCGCAGCAACGGCATCTGCGCCTGCTCCGGCGTCCGGTCCGCCTTGCGGTGATTGTCCTCCGCGCACGAGGCGACCGTGTTCAGCCACACGTCCTGACCCCCCTGCGCCCGCGGCACCACGTGGTCCACGGTCGTCGCCCGGCGACCGCAGTACGCGCACCGGTGCCGGTCCCTGATCAGCACACCCCGCCTCGACCACGGAGCTTGTCTTCGGAACGGCACCCGTACGTATCTGCACAGCCTGATCACCCGAGGCGCCGGGATGTCGACCTCGGCTCCGCGCATCCGCAGTTCGGGGTGGGCCTGCTCGACAACGGCCTTGTCCTGAAGCACCAGAACGACGGCTCGGTTCAACGTCACCGTCGACAGCGGCTCGAAGCTCGCGTTCAGTACCAGCGTGTCCCGCATACCAGCCCACCTCCTGTGTGCACCGGCCCACCCCCTGGCGGGCTGGGACCAACTCTGGCCGGGCACGCCGAGATGGACAACGCAATATCTGCTGCTCCACGGGAGGTGACCCCCGCGACCCCCGGCAACAAAAATGCCCGCCTCTGATCACTTCCAAGACCAGAGGCGGGCAAACGTTCAATGAACGATGAGCTGACTCATCCCTCCGTGGGAACTTCGTACTCACCGATCAACTGCGCGCGGCCGAGCGTGTGGAACCGCAGATTGAACCCCACGGCCGCGGGCGAGGCGTCGGCGTCCGGACCGAGCTTCTCCTGATCCACCGCGTACACCGTGAACACGTACCGGTGCGGTCCGTCCCCCGGCGGGGGAGCGGCTCCGCCGAACTCCTTGCTGCCGTAGTCGTTGCGCGCCTGTACGGCACCCTCCGGCAGCCCTTCGAACCTGCCGCTGCCCGCACCCGCCGGCAGCTCGGTCACCGAGGCCGGGATGTCGAACAGGACCCAGTGCCAGAATCCACTGCCCGTCGGAGCGTCGGGGTCGTAGCAGGTCACGGCGAAACTCTTGGTCCCGGACGGGAAACCCTCCCACCGCAGCTGCGGCGAGGTGTTCCCCGCCGCGTGCACCTGGGCGTCCTTGAGGGCCGCCCCCTCCTGCACGTCCTCGCTCGTGACCGTGAACGACGGCACCGGCGGATGGAAATCGTGGGGCAGCGGCCGCCTCTTCAGCTCGGTCACCTGGACACCTCCTGATAGATCGGAAAGGCACTCCCTTCGGAGCCTACGACCTTCACGCCCCGCGCGAGCACAGCACAGAGGGCCCGGAACGCCGTACGGCACTCCGGGCCCTCTCCGTGTCCTAGAACCAGTTGCGCTTGCTGCCGACCTCGGACAGCCACTGGTTGAGGTACGCCGACCAGTCGGTCCCCTGGTAGTCGTTCAGACCCACCTGGAACGAGCGGAAGGTGTCACTGCCCTCGCTGAACAGCCCGGGCTTCTTGTCCATCTCCAGCACGACGTCCATCGTGTGCTCGTCGGCCACGAAGCTCAGCTCGACCTGGTTCAGCCCCCGGTACTGCGACGGCGGGAAGAACTCGATCTCCTGGTAGAACGGCAGCTTCTGGCGCGTACCGCGGATGTGCCCGCGCTCCAGGTCCGCGTTCTTGAAGCGGAAGCCCAGCTGGATGAACGCGTCCAGGATCGCCTTCTGCGCCGGCAGCGGGTGCACGTTGATCGGGTCCAGGTCGCCGGAGTCCACGGCGCGCGCGATGTCCAGCTCGGTGGTCACACCGATGTTCATGCCACGCAGCGTCTGGCCGTCGATCGTCGTGACCGGCGTCTCCCAAGGGATCTCGAGGCCGAACGGCACGGCGTGCACGGCACCGGCCTGAAGCTCGAAGGCACCCCCGAGGCGCAGCTTCGTGAACTCGATGTCCTGCTTGTACTCCTGGTCGCCGCTCTCCACCTCGACCTTGGCCTGCAGCCCGACCGACAGCCCCTCGATCTGCTGGTTGACGGACCCGCCCTGGATCCGCACCTCACCCTGGACGACACCGCCCGGAACGACGTTTACCTCGGTCAGCACCGTCTCGACCGAAGCCCCGCCGGCCCCCAGACTCGCGAGCAGCTTCTTGAACGCCATGTCTCTCCCTCTACGACCTTCTACTGACGGGATCCCTCGACCCCTACATACGCGATACCGGCGTGGCCGGTTCCGCGTCCCACACCCTGGCAAGCCGGATGCCCGCTGACCACCCCGACGCACCCACACGTCTGCACTACGCTCGGAGGGCATGATCGCGACCCCCGACCGTACGCCCCTGCCCAGGACCTTCTTCGACCGCCCTGTCCTGGAGGTGGCCCAGGATCTGCTCGGCCGTCTCCTCGTCCGTACGACCCCCGACGGTCCGATCACCCTGCGCCTCACTGAGGTCGAGGCGTACGACGGTCCGAACGACCCGGGCTCCCACGCCTATCGCGGCCCCACGGCCCGCAACGGCGTGATGTTCGGTCCGCCCGGCCATGTGTACGTCTACTTCACCTACGGCATGTGGCACTGCATGAACCTCGTCTGCGGTCCGGACGGCCGAGCGAGCGCCGTCCTGCTCCGTGCCGGCGAGATCGTCGAGGGCGCCCAGTCTGCCCGCAAACGTCGACTCTCGGCCCGAAATGACATGGAACTGGCCAAAGGCCCCGCCCGCCTGGCCACCGCCCTGGCCGTGGACCGGACCCTCGACGGCACGGACGCCTGCGCCACCGGGGACACCCCCCTGAGGATCCTGACCGGCACCCCGGTCTCCTCCGACCAGGTACGCAGCGGCCCGCGCACCGGAGTCTCCGGCGACGGAGGGGTCCACCCGTGGCGGTACTGGGTCGCCGACGACCCGACGGTCAGTCCTTATCGGGCCCACGTCCCGAGGCGCCGTCGAAGTTGACTCGCTGTTGGCCGGCGCGTAACGTAGCCCGAGCCGCTTGACCCGGGTACGGCAATCGCCTGCAGCCGGAAGCGGCCAACCCACTACCTATGACGCCCCTCAGCGGGAGCGAATTCGGCATGTCCGCATGCCCGAATTCCAACCCGGTGGAACTCGATTATGAGTTGCGGAGGGAATCGGCTAACGTAGTGAATGTCGAAAGGCCGACAGGCGAAAGCCAAAAGCCCAAGACAATCCCGCCGACAGGGAATCGGATCGCGAAAAGGATCTGGTAGAGTCGGAAACGCAAGACCGAAGGGAAGCGCCCGGAGGAAAGCCTGAGAGTATCGGGTGAGTACAAAGGAAGCGTCCGTTCCTTGAGAACTCAACAGCGTGCCAAAAATCAACGCCAGATATGTTGATACCCCGTCCCCG
>NZ_JBHWUU010000138.1:0-13567 GCF_042737375.1 Streptomyces sp. NPDC060000 | reverse complement strand
CCCGGAAGGGGCCTTGTCCACGATTTCCCCCACTCTCGGCTGCGCTCGAGCGGGGGGACCCCCGGACGTGCTGAACAGTCCACACCGGCGCATGATCGCTGATGCCCGTGACCTGGTCTGTGCCGGGCCGCGCGGTAGCGTCTTCCCGTGGGGATCGAGAGCGACCAAGTCGTTTACGAGTATCTGAGCCGGGTCGGCGATGTCGCGCAGCAGCGGCAGTTGTCGTCGGCCACGCGGATGCGGCTCGTCTCCGAGCTGCGCGACGAGATCGACCGGCGCCGGGCGAAGGCGGCCGTCGACTCTCCCGCCGCCGTCCGCCGCATCATCGACCGTCTCGGCAGTCCCGACGACCTCGTCGCCGCGGCGGCCGACCGCGGCGGTGACGTGCCGCAGCCGCAGCCGCAGTCGCAGACACCGGCGCCCTCCGTGCCCGTACAGCGCGACCGCGAGGAGGAGCCGGAGCGGCCGAAGGGGATCCGGCGGGTCGTGCCGCGGCCGCGGACCGGCGCGCCGCCCCCCGCCGCTGCTCCCTCGGACGTACCGTCCCCGCCGCACCGCGCCCCCCTGCACGAGCTGGGCGACAGCCGCGAGACGCCCGACTGGTGGCTGAACGAGCCGACCCCGCTGGGCATCGGCGAGGACGTGCCGGGGTTCGTCGGCGGTGTGGAGATCCCGGACCTGCTCAAGCTCCCGCCCGCCAGGAAGCCGGAGCAGGAGGAGACGGAGGGGGAGGGGCCGGTCGCGGGGGAGGCGGCAGAGGCCGAGGGGGACGGCCGCCCGCGTCGGCGCCGGCTGCGGCTGCGGCGGTCCGCCGGGGAGCGGGCCCGGTGGAGCAACCCGCTGCTGCTGATCGCCGCCGGCTGTCTCGTGGTCGGCGCGGTGCTCGGGAACTGGTACGGGCTGATCCTGGGGTGGCTCATCGCCTACGCCTCGCGCCGGCTGACCGAGCGGGAGACGAAGGTCGCCGTCATGGGGCTGCCGGGGCTCGCGATCACGGCGGGGCTCGTGTGGCTGTGGGGGCGGTCCGAGGGGCGCTGGGGCGACCCCATCGCCGAGGGGCACATGAACGACGCCGTCGCCCAGACCTGGCCGTGGGTGATCCGGGCCGCGGCCGTGGCGTCGGCGCTGTTCCTGGTCTGGCGGTCACAAAAGCCGAGGTAGGAAGGTCGTACCGGCCGGGCAGAATGGGCCGCATGACGTCACCCCGGCTCACCGTAGGTTTCGACCTCGACATGACCCTCATCGACTCCAGGCCCGGTATCCGGGCCACGTATGCGGCGCTCGCCGAGCGGACGGGGACGTACATCGACGCCGATCTGGTGGTCACCCGGCTCGGGCCGCCGCCCGAGACGGAACTGGCCCACTGGTACCCGGCGGAGCGGGTGGCGGCCGTGGCCGACCTGTACCGCTCGCTGTACCCCGAGCACGGCGTCACCGGCGCGACCGCGCTGCCCGGCGCCCGGGAGTCGATCGCGGCGGTGCGGGCGGCGGGCGGGCGGGCGATCGTCGTCACCGCCAAGCACCAGCCGAACGCCGAGCTCCAGGTGGAGCACCTGCGCCTCGGCCCCGACGCGGTCATAGGCGACCTCTGGGCCGAGCAGAAGGCGCGGGCGCTGCGCGAGCACGGCGCGAGCGTCTACGTCGGCGACCACGTGGGCGACGTACGCGGCGCGCGTGCCGCCGGGGCGCTGTCGGTCACCGTGCCGACCGGGCCGATCGGTGCGGAGGAACTGCGGACGGCCGGTGCGGATGTCGTGCTCACCGATCTCACCGAATTCCCCGCGTGGCTCTCCGGCCACCTCGAGGCCTACCCGGCCGCACCCCGCGCCTGACGTCGGCCCGCGGCGGCCGACCGCAGGACGCCGGCGCCCGCGATGAGGAATCCGACGCCCATGAGCATGCTCAAACCGAACATGTATGTCGGAAAAGGCGTCGTTCCGAGCAGAAACGGGGCGACCGTGACCAGTGTGGCCACGGCGCCGACGAAGAACACGATGGCACCGGCACGGATCAGTCGGTCACCGGGAGCGGCGGAATTCGTTTGGGTTTTGTCACGCACCGGACCAGGGTAGTTCCCTGCGCGAAGGAACGACCGGGGGACGTCTTGTCACCGGCCCGAAGACCACTAGCCTTGGTACCGGCGGGTCGTGGTCGACCCGCCCGACTGCTATCAAGAGCCGTTCAGAGCTGTTTCGCAGTGGGACAAGCAGCTTTCCGACGAGTACGAGGACGAGGACAGACGTGCCTACCGGCAAGGTCAAGTGGTTCAACAGTGAGAAGGGCTTCGGCTTTCTCTCCCGCGACGACGGCGGTGACGTCTTCGTCCATTCCTCCGTCCTTCCTGCCGGAGTCGAGGTCCTGAAGCCGGGCCAGCGAGTGGAGTTCGGCGTCGTCGCCGGACAACGCGGCGACCAGGCACTCTCGGTCGTGATTCTCGATCCGACCCCTTCGGTGGCCGCCGCCCAGCGCAAGAAGCCCGACGAACTGGCCTCCATCGTCCAGGATCTGACCACCCTCCTCGAGAACATCACCCCGATGCTCGAGAAGGGCCGTTACCCGGAGAAGAACTCCGGCAAACAGATTGCCGGTCTACTGCGCGCGGTAGCCGATCAGTTGGACGTCTGACCGGTACCGGACGCCGGTAAATCGGTATCCGTCACGGGCGTTACGGAAAATCGAGCGCTCCCGGGCCGAGGGGCGGCAACAGCCCCTCGGCCGCCGCACGCGTCAGCAATCCGCGCACCGCCGCATAGCCGTCCTCGCCCAGGTCCGCCGTGAACTCGTTGACGTACAGACCGATGTGCTGGTCCGCGACCGACGGATCCATTTCCTGCGCGTGTTCCATGACGTACGGGCGGGAGACCTCGGGAGCGTCCCGGGCGGCGCGTACGGAGGCGCGGATCGAGTCGGCGAGCAGGGTCAGAGCCCGCCTTCCCAGCGCGCGCTTGGCGATGATGGCGCCGAGCGGGATCGGCAGACCGGTGGTGGACTCCCAGTACTCGCCCATGTCCGCGAGCTTGCGCAGCCCGTAGTCGCGGTAGGTGAAACGGGCCTCGTGGATCACCAGGCCCGCGTCGACCTTGCCGTCCCGCACCGCCGGCATGATCTCGTGGAACGGCATGACCACGATCTCGCCGACGCCCCCCGGGACGTTCTCCGCCGCCCAGAGCCGGAACAGCAGGTACGCCGTCGACCTCTCGCCCGGCACGGCGACCGTGCGACCGGTCAGGTCCGCACCGCCGAGAGCGCGGGAGGCGCCCCCGGTCGCGGCCTCCCTCGTCAGCACCAGCGGGCCGCAGCCCCGGCCCAGCGCGCCCCCGCAGGGCAGCAGCGCGTACTCGTCGAGGACGTACGGCAGCACCGCGTACGACACCTTCAGCACGTCGAGCTCGCCCCGCTCGGCCATGCCGTTGGTGAGGTCGATGTCCGCGAACGTCACGTCGAGCCCGGGCGCGCCCGGTACCCGGCCGTGGGCGAGGGCGTCGAAGACGAAGGTGTCGTTGGGGCAGGGCGAGTACGCGATCTTCAGCAGGTCACCGGTCATGTGGGTTCCAACTCTCCAGGACGGGGGTGAGCTTCCCGAAGGCCTCGGTCAGGGCGGCGAGCGCCGCGCCGATGCGCCAGGCGTCGCGGTCGCGGGGGCCGACGGGGTTGGAGACCGCGCGGATCTCCAGCACGGGCACGCCGTGCGCGGCGGCGGCCTCGGCGGCCCCGAAGCCCTCCATCGCCTCGGCGAGTGCGCGCGGGTGGAGCGCGCGGAGGGCGGCGGCCCGGGCGGCGGTGCCGGTGACCGTCGAAACGGTCAGAACGACGCCGGTACGGGCCCCGGTGGCGGCCGCGGTCTCCCGTACGAGGGATTCGGGCGGACGGTGGGTGACGGTGCCGAAACCCAGCTCGGTGACGGGCAGAAAGCCGTCGGCGGTCTCGGCGCCCAGGTCGGCGGCGGTGATCTCGTCGGCGACGACCAGGGAACCGACGGGGGCGGCGGGCGCGAAGCCGCCGGCGATGCCCGTCGAGACGACGAGGCCGTAGGGCGTGTCCCGCAGCGCGGCCACCGTGAGGGCGGCGGAGACGGAGGCGGCGGCCAGGGCCGGGCCGACCCCGGCGGCGAGGAGGTCGAAGGCCCCGTGGCGGTGCAGGGTGACACCGGGCAGCCGGACCGTGACGTCCCGCACGACGTCCCGCGGCCGGGCGCCGCCGCCGGGCTCCGGCAGCGCCCCTGCCACCGCGTCCCGTTCGGCGGGGACCGCGGTGGCCACGAGGATGCGGGTGCGGGACGTGGTCAGTCGTCCTTCTTGAGCTTGAACGACCACAGGCCCGTCACCGACTGGCTGTTCTTCTTCCCGTCGCCGGCCTTGATGGAGACGAGGGTGGAATTGCCCTGGGCGCCGTACTGGGCGTTGAAGAACACGCTGCCCGGAATCGTGCGGTAGGTCTTGTCGCTGTCCTCGGTGAGCGGCTGACCGTTCATCAGGATCGTCCAGCGCTTGTCGGCCACGTCGGGGTCGACGCCGAAGCGGACGGTCTCGTCCGGGTCGACGGTGATCGACTTGATGTCCTTGTCCGCGAGGCACTTGGTCAGCGCGGCGGCCTGGAGGGTCTTGCCCTCCCCGCCACAGGTGGCCTGGGCGCTGACCGAGTCGCGGCCGACGGTGATCGTGGACAGTGGCGTCGGCTTGTCGCAGGCCGACAGGACGAGCAGTCCGGCGGAAACGGCGCCGGCGGCGGCGACGACGCGGCGGCGTCGCGCGACGCCAAGTACATCAGCGGCTCCGCCGCGGGGCATCGTGGTCATGGCGGAAGGCTATCGGGCACGCCCAGCCGTCCCCTTACGTGGGGTGCGGCGTGGCTGTGTGTCACACCACGCGGTTACGCCACGCGGGGCTTCGCACCGCTCCCGTGCCGCACCGAGGCGAGCAGACCGCGGACCGTGGCCAGCCAGCCCAGCGCGACCACCGCGGCGGCCACCGACAGGCCCAGCGCGCCGTTCAGCGGCATCACGATGCCGACCGCGCCGCCGAACACCCAGCACACCTGGAGCAGCGTCTCCGAGCGGGCGAACGCCGAGGTGCGCACCAGCTCCGGCACGTCCCGCTGGATCAGCGCGTCCAGGGACAGTTTGGCGAGGGCCTGCGAGAACCCGGCGACCGCCGCCATGCACGCCACCAGGAACGCCCCGAAGAACACCGCGGCCGTGATGGCGGCGCCCAGCACGACGGCGAGGACCGTCACGATGATCAGCTCCGGGGCCTTGGAGTGCAGCCATGCCCCCACCGCCGTGCCGAGCGCGTTGCCCACGCCCGCCGACACGGCCACCATGCCCAGCGACACGGCCGCGCTCTGCCCGGTCAGCGGGTGCTCGCGCAGCAGGAACGCCAGGAAGAAGGTCAGGAACCCGGACAGCCAGCGCAGGGCCGCGTTGGCGCCGAGGGCGTGGGTGACGGCGATGCCGACGGTCCTCAGGCCCGGGCGCTTCACCGGGTGCCGGTGCGGGCCGTGCAGATGCTCCTCGTCGGCGGCGAGCAGCGCCACCGCCTCGCCCTTGCCGGAGTCGACCTTGCGGGGCAGCGAGAAGGACAGGAACGTACCCGCCATGAAGATCAGGAAGGCGCCGTAGAGCGGATAGCGCGGCCCGAGGGCCTGGAGCCCCGCCCCGACGGGCGCGGCGATCCCGGTGGCCAGAAGACCGCCGAGGGTGACCCGTGAGTTGGCCTTGACCAGCGAGAACCGGGGCGGCAGCAGCCGGGGCACCACGGCGCTTCTGACCACCCCGTACGCCTTGGAGGAGACGAGCACGCCCAGCGCGGCCGGGTACAGCTCGATGCTGCCGGTCGCGACGGCCCCGGACAGCACCAGCGCGAGGAGCGCCCGGGCCAGCATGGCCCCGGCCATGGCGGCGCGCCGGCCGTGCGGGAGCCGGTCGAGCAGGGGGCCGATCACGGGGGCGAGGACGGTGAAGGGGGCCATGGTGATGGCGAGGTACAGCGCGACGCGGCCGCGGGCCTCGTCCGTGGGCACGGAGAAGAACACGGTGGAGGCGAGCGCGATGGTGATCATGACATCGCCCGCGCCGTTCACGGCGTGCAGTTCGATCAACTTGCCGAGGCCGGACTCGCCGGCGCCGTGCGCGTGCGTGGCCTTCCTGATCCCGCGGGCGGTGCCGGTGAACGGGAAGTGCAGGGCGCGGCCGACCGCGCGGACGGACCCGCTCATCCGGCCCGAACCGCTCACCCTGCTCCTCCCCCTGTTCCCCTTCGCCGCACCGATCCCGGTGGCGCCCTGGGGTGTCCTCGCGGCTGCCACCCCGTCATAGTGCCCCGGAAAAGCGGTACGTAGTGCGGTTCCCGCGCGTATGGGCGTGTGATCGTCGGCGCGCCGGGCCGGTCCGGAGGGCTTTCGGCGGCGGCTCGGCGGCTGCTCGGCGGCGGTTCCACAACGGTTCCACGGTGGTTCCGCGGTGGTTCGGCGGTGGTTCCGCGGTGGTTCGGCGGTGGTTCGGCGGCTTATGTGGGCGGGAAACGTCCCGTCGGTGTAGGCCGAGCGTCCGCGAGCAGGTAGCGTGCGTAGCGCGCCGTGGCGATTGTTCTCGGCCGCGCGCCTCCCGGCCATCCCGCAGAATGGATGACAGCAGGTGCGCCCGAGCGCGATCGGGCGCGGACGTCGACGCGGCCCTCCCCCAGTGCTTGAAGAGCCTGGGAGGTACCCCCAGCCGCTCCGTTCGCACCCGCCGCCTTCAGGCCGGCGCACCGAGAGACGGCGTAGGAGAGAAGCGATACCTGTGAGCGCAGCGACCACGCGAAGCCGCACCCCCGACCGCCTGTGCGCCGAGGCCGTCGACCTCGCACGCGCCGCAGCCGAGGAGGCAGCCGCCCCCGGTGTGGTCGGCGAGCATGTAGGACTGCTCTCCGAGGGCGACCGGGTGGTCACCCACTACTTCGAGTGCAAGGAACTGGGCTACCGGGGCTGGCGCTGGGCGGCGACCGTGGCACGGGCCTCACGCGCCAAGACCGTCACGCTCGACGAGGTGGTCCTGCTCCCCGGCCCGGACGCCGTCCTGGCCCCCGAATGGCTTCCGTGGAGCGAGCGGCTGCGGCCCGGCGACATGGGCCCCGGCGACCTCCTGCCCACCGACGCGGAGGACCTGCGTCTGGAGCCCGGCTACACCGGCGAGGACGATCCGCGGCTGCAGCCCGGCTACTTCGACGTGGACGAGCCGACGCCGAACTCGCCCCTCTCCGAGGAGATGGCCGAGCTGGCGGAGGCGGAGGACGCGGAGGTCACCGCGTCCCCGCCCGCGGCCCTCCCGGCGGCTCCGCGCCGGGGCACCATCGCCGCGGTCGCCGAGGAACTGGGCCTGCGTCGCGCCCGGGTCCTCTCCCGCTACGGCCTGCACACCGCGGCCGACCGCTGGGAGGACGGCTTCGGCCCCAAGACGCCCATGGCCCAGGCGGCCCCCGCGTCCTGTGTGAGCTGCGGTTTCCTCACGCCCATCGGCGGCTCCCTCGGCCAGGCCTTCGGCGTCTGCGCCAACGAGTTCTCCCCGGCCGACGGCCGGGTGGTCTCCCTGGCCTACGGCTGCGGCGGCCACTCGGAGGCGGCCGTGATGCCCACCCCGCCGCGGCCGGCCCCGCCGGTGATCGACGAGACCCGGGTCGACCCGTTCCCGCTCCGCCCGGCACCGGACTCGGGCTCCGTACCGGAGGCGACGGACGCCGACACGGCGGAACTGGGCCACTCCTAGGCCGTCCCCGCTCAGCCCCACCGGGACCCGGGACCCGGTGCCGCCGGCCCCTCGGGGCTCGGGACCGGCTCCCGGCGCAGCCCCCTGGGCCGGGCGGGACCGCTCCCGGCCCAGCCCCGAGTCCCTGGGGCCGGCCCGGTGCAAGCCCTTGGGCACGCCCGGTGCAAGCCCTTGGGTCTGTTGGGCCGCTCCTGGTGCCGGCCGGCTCCCCGGGTTTCCGGGGCCGCTCCTGGCGCAGTCCCCGGGTCGTCCTCGGGGCCGTGCTCGGGGTGCGTGTGCACATGCGCGTCGGCCAACAGGTCGGCACCACCTGGTGGACGGGGCCGCTGCCGGAGCCTCCCGGGGTCGCTCCCAAGCCGTCCGGGGCACCCTCGGGTTCGCTCTCAAGCCGGCCAGGGGCACCCCCGGGGTCGCTCCCGAGCCGTCCGAGGGTCCCCTCGGGGTCGCTCCCAAGCCGTCCGAGGTGCCCCCGGGTGCCTTTCCGGGGTCATCCTGGGCTGTTTTCCCAGGTCCCGGGGCCGCCGTTCCCAGGTCCCCGGGGCGCCGTTCCAGGGTGCCCAGGCCGCCATCCCCGGTGCCTCCCGGCGGTCGGGCCGGGGCTCGGCACGGCTTGCGGTCGGGTGAGGCCGTAGTCGTTGTGTGATTGTGATGCGGGGGTCGGCCGGTGCGCGGGCCCGCTCCACGTCCCGTTCTGCCGTCACTCCGCCTCGCGGTACCTTCGAGCCCACGCCGATGATGGAGAGTGAACGTGAGCAAGTTCGTGCGGCCTGCACCCGAGGGCGCCGACCCCTTCGGCACGGCCCGCCTGCGTCGCGGAGTGCTGGACGCCTGGGCCACGAGTCCCGCCCGTTTCCGGGAGGACGCCAACGCCGAGGAGGATCTCGTCCTCGGCGGGTACCGGGACCGGCTCGTCGTCGAGCTCGCACAGAACGCCGCCGACGCCGCGGCCAGGGCAGGGGTGCCGGGCCGGCTGCGGCTGACCCTCCGGGACGGTGTCCTCGTCGCCGCCAACACCGGCGCGCCCCTGGACGCCACCGGAGTGGAGTCCCTCGCCACCCTCCGCGCCTCCGCCAAGCGCGAGGAGCGGCAGTCGGCCGTGGCCGTCGGGCGGTTCGGTGTCGGCTTCGCCGCCGTCATCGCCGTCACCGACGAGCCCGCCGTCGTCGGGCGGCACGGCGGGGTCCGCTGGGACCTGGCCGAGGCCCGCTCGCTCGCCTCCGAGACCGCCCGGCACAGCCCCGGCCTCGGCGACGAGATCCGCCGCCGGGACGGACATGTGCCCCTGCTGCGGCTGCCCTTCGCCGCCCAGGGCACCGCTCCCGACCCGTACGACACGGCCGTGATCCTGCCGCTGCGCGACACCGCCGCCGCCGACCTCGCCGAACGCCTCCTGACCGCCGTCGACGACGCCCTCCTCCTCGCCCTCCCGGGTCTGGAAGAGGTCGTGATCGAGGTCAACGGCGACGCGCCGCGCGTCCTGAGCCGCGCCGCCGACCCGACCGACGACGCCCTCACCGTCGTGGCGGACACCCGGGACGGGACCACCCGCTGGCGGGTCGCCGCCGCGCACGGCTCCCTCACGCCCGACCTCCTCGCCGACCGTCCGGTGGAGGAGCGGCTGCGCCCCCACTGGTCGGTCACCTGGGCCGTACCGGTCGACGACGACGGTTCGCCCGCCCGGCCCCGCACCACGCCCGTCGTGCACGCCCCCACCCCCAGTGACGAGCCGCTCGGCGTCCCCGCCCTGCTCATCGCCTCCTTCCCGCTCGACACCACCCGCCGGCACGCCGCCCCCGGCCCGCTCACCGACCACCTCGTGCGGCGCGCGGCGGACGCGTACGCCGAACTCCTCGCCGGGTGGCGGCCGGTGGGCGCCGGGATCATCGACCTCGTGCCGGGCCCGCTGGGCCAGGGGGAGCTCGACGGGGCGCTGCGCCAGGCCATCCTCGAGCGGCTGCCGCGCACCGCCTTCCTGCCGCCCGCCGTCCGGCCCGTACCCGTGGACGCACACGGGGACGGACTCGGGGACGGACTCGGGGACGAGGGCGAGGACGCCGTCGGGTTCCCGGAGGCCCTGCGCCCCCGGGACGCCGAGGTCGTCGAGGGCGCCGGCGCCGACACCGTGAGGGTGCTCGCGGAGGTGCTGCCCACCCTGCTGCCCGCCGGCCTCGAACGGCGCGCCGAGCTGCGCACACTGGGCGTCGCCCGGGTCCCGCTCGCCGACGCCGTCGACCGGCTGGCCGGCCTGGAGAAGGACCCGCAGTGGTGGTACCGGCTCTACGACAGCCTGGCCGGCGTCGACCCGGACCGGCTCTCCGGACTCCCCGTACCCCTGGCCGACGGGCGGACCACCATCGGCCCCCGCCAGGTGCTGCTGCCCACCCCGGACGGGGCAGGACCCGACCCGGAGATCCTCGCCCGGCTCGGCCTCAAGGTCGCCCACCAGGACGCGGCGCACCCCCTCCTGGAGAAGCTCGGCGCGCTGCCCGCCACCCCGCGGGCCGTGCTGACCACCCCGCAGGTGCGGGCCGCCGTCGCCGCGTCCATGGACGACGACGGCGGCGCCTGGGACGACCAGGACACCCCGGACGCCGAGGAACTCGCCGACACCGTGCTCGCGTTGGCCCGCGACGCCGGACTGGAACCCGGCGACGAACCCTGGCTCGGCGCCCTCGCGTTGCCCGACGAAGAGGGGGAACTCGTCCCCGCCGGTGAACTGGTACTCCCGGGCAGCCCGTTCGCCTCCGTCATCCGGGAGGACGAACTCGCCCACGTCGACGCCGAACTGGCGGACCGGTGGGGCGAACAGCCCCTGGCCGCCTGTGGCGTCCTCGCGAACTTCGCCCTTGTCCGCGCCACGGACGTCGTCCTCGACCCGGACGAACTGGAGCCCCGCGAGGGGGACTTCGCCGAGCCCGACGACGCGGGGCTGCTGGACGCCGTCGACGTGTGGTGCGAGGACATTCTCGACCGTTTCCCCGACAGCCCGGTGCCTCCCGTCGCCACCGAGCTGGTCGCCGTCCGCGACCTCGATCTCGTCGACGAGGACCGCTGGCCCGAGGCGCTCGCGCTGCTCGCCCGGCCGCCCCTGCGCGACGCCCTCACCCAGCCGGTGCGGATCCTGCTGCCGGACGGCACCCACGAGGTCGTACGGCCGTACACCGCCTGGTGGCTGCGCGGGAACCCGGTGCTCGACGGCCGCCGCCCGGCCGGTCTGCTGGCGGCCGGCGGGGACCCGCTCCTGCACGGCCTGTACGAGGAGGCCGACGCCACCGGCTTCGACGACGAGCAGGTGCTGCGCGCCCTCGGCGTGCGGACCTCCGTGGCCGCGCTGCTCGACGAGCCCGGCGGCGCCGCCGAGCTCCTCGACCGCCTCGCCGACCCGGAACGTCCCGTCACCGGCGCCCAACTGCACGGGCTGTACGGCGCGTTGGCCGAACTGGATCCCGAGCGGGTGACCCTCCCGGACGAGCTGCGGGCCGTCGTCGACGGACGGGTCGAGGTCGTGGACGCGGCCGACGCGGTGGTGGTCGACTCTCCCGACCTGCTCCCCTTCACACAGGGCGTCCCGCTGCTCCCGGTACGCCCGTCGCGGGCCGCCGAACTCGCCGAGCTGTTCCAGGTGCGCAGACTCAGCGAGTCCGTCACCGGCGAGGTCGACTCCGAGGGCGCCGAACACGACGTACCGGAGTCGGTGCGGGCACTGCTCGGGCCGCGCACGCCCGCCGTCTACGTCGAGCACGACGAACTCGTCGTCGACGGCGTGGAGATCGACTGGCGGCTGACCGGCGACGGCGTCCTGCACGCGGCCACCCTGGAGGGCGTCGCGGCAGGCCTCGCCTGGGCGGCACGCCAGTGGCCCCGCCGCTTCGAGGTCGCGGCCCTGCTGGAGGACCCGTCCAGAACAGCGGAACTGGCCCGCGACCGCTGGTTCGACTGAACGTGAAACGGCCGTTCCTCCGGAGAGGGATCCGGCGGAGCGGCCGTCCGACTTGTCCGGTTCTGGATCCGGCTAGTCGGCCTCCCGCTCGGTCAGGAACGTGATCAGGAGGGCGAACAGGTGGTCGACCGCCGGCTGCTGCTGGCTGTCCGTCAGCGATTTCCAGTGCCGGAGCCCGGTTCCCGGAATGGCGTCCTCGATGACGAGCGGCATCCACATGAAGCTGCTCTCCTCACCCTTGCGGGCGAGCAGCCACTCGCGAAACCCGTCCAGCAAGTTCCCGGAGGTGCCCAGGTCGAGTCCGGTGAGGAACATGGCCGTCGGGTAGTACGAGCCGTCCAGACCGAACAGTCCGGGCCGGTCACGGATCTTCTCGATGAGTTCTCTGTCAGTCACGGTCCGCCTCAGAATCCGAAGTCGATGTCCTCTTTGTAAGTCCACTCGCCTTTGTACTCGGGGATGATCTCGCCGGCCTTCGGCGTGAAGCCGTCGTAGACGCGATCGTTGAACACCACGACTGGTCAATACGAAGAAGTCGGCGTGGCCGGACAAGACTTGGAAGAAGAGGCACCTCGCCGCCGTGTCGACCAACGGTGATCTGCGTTGGTATGCGGGGAACGGCAAGGGCGGTCTGGCGGTCAGCAAGAGCATGTGGCCGACGGTCTAGGCCTCATGCAGCGCGCCGTAAGGCGAACGAGGGCCGGTTTCGGACGTTCCGGGACCGGTCATCGCGCAGAAAAACCAGCCTCAGCATGTACAACCATCCGCCCCCACCAGGTATCTGATCACTTGAGTCAAGAGACTCCACGATCACTTTGGGTGCCGGATGCTACGACGAGCCGTGCGAACGGCCACCGTCCGGGCCCCTCTCCTCAGGGGGAACGCAATGCGCATACGAGCCACCGTGGCCGCCGTCACCGGCGCCCTGGCCCTGTCCGCCTTCGCCGTGCCGGCCGCACAGGCCACCGGCAGCGACTCGCACAACCCCGTCGACACCCTCAAGGCCCTGCACGCGGCCACCTCCGGCAAGAGTGCCTTCACCGGTGCCACTCCCGCCGACACCGGCACCCCGTACGCGCTGGACGCCAAGTTCGGCAACGTCAAAATCAACGGTGGCAAGCCGATCGTCGCCGGCACCAGCGGCAAGGTCACGGTCCCGGTCACCTTCACGGTCACGCACGGCGCGGGCGTCGACATCTTCGCGGACGACACCGACCTGGACCTCGTCATCTACCGTGGCAGCTCGTTCGAGGACGCGGACAACCTCCTCGTCGGCGAAGACTGGCCGGCCTGCACCAACAGCTCGGCCACGGTCGCCTCCTGCAAGGGGACCATCGAGGTGTTCCCGGCCGAGGCGCTGTACAACACCGATGCCACGGTCTGGAAGGCGCTCGGCTATGTCATCGACTGGAACGACGTCGACCCGCGCTCCGACGACATCGACTGGAGCAAGGTCGGTTACGCCGAGGGCGACGCCCTGGCCACCACCAAGCTCCAGCGGCTGTCCAAGCTGACGGTCAACGCGGCGCCGGAGCCGGTGAAGAAGGGCAAGACCATCACCGTCACGGGCAGCCTGACCCGTGCCAACTGGGACAGCGGCAAGTACACCGGTTACGCCGGCGTCTACGCGCAGCTCCAGTTCCGCAAGAAGAACTCCACCACCTACAGCACGGTGAAGTCGGTCAAGACCACCGCGACCGGCGGTCTGAAGACCACCGTCAAGGCGGGCGTGGACGGCTACTACCGCTACGTCTTCGTCGGCACCTCGACCTCCCCGGCGGTCAACGCCGCGGGCGACTTCGTCGACGTGAAGTAAGCACGCCGACAAAGCGCACGCGGGTACCGAGACAGAGCGCCGAGACAAGACGCCGTAGGCAGAGCGGCCG
>NZ_JBHWUU010000137.1:0-14129 GCF_042737375.1 Streptomyces sp. NPDC060000 | reverse complement strand
GAATCCGGGTGGCCGCCCCATCGGCGTACCGCGGCTGTGGGCCCTAGCCGAGCGCCTTGCCCGGCAGCTCGACCTTCGCGCCGAGTTCCACGAGCTTCTCCATGAAGTTCTCGTAGCCGCGGTTGATCAGGTCGATGCCGTGGACCCGGGAGGTGCCCTGGGCCGCGAGGGCGGCGATCAGGTACGAGAAGCCGCCGCGCAGGTCGGGGATGACCAGATCGGCGCCCTGGAGCTTCGTGGGGCCCGACACGACGGCGGAGTGCAGGAAGTTGCGCTGTCCGAAGCGGCAGTTCGAGCCGCCCAGGCACTCGCGGTACAGCTGGATGTGGGCGCCCATCTGGTTGAGCGCGGAGGTGAAGCCCAGCCGGGACTCGTAGACCGTCTCGTGGACGATCGACAGGCCCGTGGCCTGGGTCAGGGCGACGACCAGCGGCTGCTGCCAGTCCGTCTGGAAACCGGGGTGGACGTCCGTCTCCAGCGCGATGGACTTCAAGTTGCCGCCCGGGTGCCAGAAGCGGATGCCCTCGTCGTCGATCTCGAAGGCACCGCCCACCTTGCGGTAGGTGTTCAGGAACGTCATCATCGAGCGCTGCTGGGCGCCGCGGACGTAGATGTTGCCTTCGGTGGCCAGCGCGGCGGACGCCCAGGAGGCGGCCTCCAGGCGGTCCGACAGGGCGGCGTGGTTGTAACCGCCGAGCTTGTCGACACCGGTGATGCGGATGGTGCGGTCGGTGTCCATCGCGATGATGGCGCCCATCTTCTGGAGCACGCAGATGAGATCCTCGATCTCCGGCTCCACGGCCGCGTTCGCGAGCTCGGTGACGCCCTCCGCCAGCACGGCCGTCAGCAGCACCTGCTCGGTCGCGCCGACCGACGGGTACGGCAGCACGATCTTCGTGCCCCGCAGCCGCTGCGGGGCCTCCAGGTACTGGCCGTCCTCCCGCTTCTCGATCTTCGCGCCGAACTGCCGCAGTACGTCGAAGTGGAAGTCGATGGGCCGGCCGCCGATGTCGCAGCCGCCCAGGCCGGGGATGAACGCGTGCCCGAGGCGGTGCAGGAGCGGGCCGCAGAACAGGATCGGGATCCGGCTCGAGCCCGCGTGGGCGTCGATGTCGGCGACGTTGGCGCTCTCCACGTAGGTCGGGTCGAGCACCAGCTCGCCCGGCTCCTCACCCGGACGGACCGTCACCCCGTGCAGTTGCAGCAGGCCGCGTACGACCCGCACGTCACGGATGTCCGGAACGTTGCGCAGCCGACTCGGCTCACTGCCCAGCAGGGCGGCGACCATGGCCTTGGGTACGAGGTTCTTCGCACCGCGGACACGGATCTCGCCCTCGAGCGGGGTTCCGCCGTGGACAAGCAGTACGTCGTCAGAGCCGTTGACGGTCATGTATCTCGCGTTCCATGGATGGTGGATTGGGGGAGGGGCCAAGGTCTCGGAGGCAGGGCCAGATGAGACAGGGTAATCGCCGCCGCCCCCTGTCCTGTAAGCCCAAGGACCACCCAGGAACGTCATAGCTGTGTCACAACACGAACC
This sequence comes from Streptomyces sp. NPDC060000, assembly GCF_042737375.1. Taxonomy (NCBI): domain Bacteria; kingdom Bacillati; phylum Actinomycetota; class Actinomycetes; order Kitasatosporales; family Streptomycetaceae; genus Streptomyces; species Streptomyces sp. NPDC060000. The sequence goes on along the minus strand of NZ_JBHWUU010000137.1, from coordinate 12,592 downwards.
GTTTCCCACCGGGCACATGGGGTCACCGTCGGCCGTCCGCCGGGTCCGTGCGCCCGGATCGCTTCCGTGCGCCCGACCTGCCCTCACCCCGGTACCCCCGATTGCCGCCCCACATCACGGGAAGATGCGGGATCATGTCAGGCATGACCGAGGTGTCCTCGCTCACAGGGCGGCTGCTCGTGGCAACGCCCGCCCTGGCGGACCCGAACTTCGACCGTGCGGTGGTGCTCCTTCTCGACCACGACGAGGAGGGCTCCCTCGGTGTCGTCCTCAACCGGCCCACGCCGGTGGGTGTGAGCGACATCCTGGAGGGCTGGGCGGACCTCACCGGTGAACCCGGCGTGGTCTTCCAGGGCGGCCCCGTGTCCCTCGACTCTGCCCTCGGGGTCGCCGTCATCCCGGGCGGCGCGGCCGTCAACGGGACCCCGCTCGGCTGGCGCCGGGTGCACGGCGCGATCGGCCTCGTCGACCTGGAGGCACCGCCGGAACTCCTGGCCTCGGCCCTCGGCTCCCTGCGGATCTTCGCCGGGTACGCAGGCTGGGGCCCCGGCCAGCTGGAGGACGAACTGGGGGAGGGTGCCTGGTACGTCGTGGAGTCCGAGCCCGGCGACGTCTCCTCGCCGTCCCCCGAGAGACTCTGGCGCGAGGTCCTGCGCCGTCAGCGCAACGAACTGGCGATGGTGGCGACGTATCCGGACGACGCCTCGCTCAACTGAGGGGTGTGAGCTTCGGTACCCGGCTTCAGTACCCTTGGCGCCATGAGCACTCTTGAGCCTGAGACCCAGCCCCAGCGAGGCACTGGGACGGGAACCCTCGTAGAGCCGACGCCGCAGGTGTCGCACGGCGACGGGGACCACGAGCGCTACGCCCACTACGTCCAGAAGGACAAGATCATGGCGAGCGCCCTCGACGGGACGCCCGTCGTGGCGCTGTGCGGCAAGGTCTGGGTGCCCGGCCGCGACCCGAAGAAGTACCCCGTGTGCCCCATGTGCAAGGAGATCTTCGAGTCCATGGCGGGCGGCGGCGACGACAAGGGCAAGGGCGGCGGCGACAAGAAGTAGCCGTACGGACTTTCCGGGGTCCGCGGGGTGCGTCGTGACGCACCCCGCGGACCTTTGACGGTTTCTGCACGTCCGGGGCATCCGGTCGGCCTGGCGTGCCGTGCCGTGCCGTGCCTTGACGGCGTGGGGGGACCCCGGCCGCTGGGGCTGCTCCCGGAGGCGGCCTGAGCCAGGAATCCCCTCCCTTGGCGGAGGAGAGGGTTCAAGGAGTGGTTGAGACCTCTTGTCGGAGTGTCTCGTAGCCCATAACCTCTCACGTGTTGTGCAGGGCGAAACAGTAATCGCATGTGTCGCAACACCCGGAGGGGCCGCCCTCTCCGGATTCCTTCCGGCGCGTCTTCGGGCAGCAGGAATTCGGCCGCTACCTCCTCAGCAGTCTTGTGGGGGCGGGCGCGGTGGTGACCGTCTCCGGGGTGATCGCGTTTCTCGCCGCGACCGCCGTCACCCGATTCCTGTTCCGATTCCTGTTCCGCTTTCGCTTCCGGTTCCGCTTCCGGACCACCCTGCCGATCATGTTCCTGGTGGCCCGGACGGTGCCCGTGGAGGCGCTGACGATCCCGTTGTTCTTCCTCGTGCGGGACTTCGGCCGGTTGAACACCCTGGGGTCCCTGATCCTCCCTCACATCGCCTTCTCGCCGCCCTTCGCGTTCTGGACGCCGAGAGGGTTCGGGAAAGCGGTTCCGGAGGCGCTGGAGGAGGCCGCGCACCTCGACGGGGCGAGCCGTACGCGCTTTCTGCGGCAGATCCTTTTCCCGCTCGTCCGGCCGGGGCATCTCGCAGTCGACCCTGCCGATGGCCCTGCTGGTCTTCCGCGAGCCGGACGACCCGGACCGGGGCGGCGTCATGCCGGGTTCCACGGTCAGGACGATTCCGGTTCTGGTGTTCTTCGTACTCGTCAGCGACGACTGGTCTCCGGGCTGGGCGGAGCGGTAAAGGACTGACATGACTTCACTGATTCCGGCGCCGCGCCGCGTAGTCGCCGGTTCCGGCGAGGTGCGGCTCACGGCGGACTCCCGGCTCCGTGCCGACACCGCGACGGAGGGCGTCGGGCAGTGGCTGCGCACCGTCCTCTGGCAGGCGACAGGCCTGCCGCTGCGCGAGGGGCGGGAGTCCGACGGCACCGGGGGCGACGGCATCGCGCTCCGACTGGACCCGGGGCTCGGCCCGGAGGAGTACCGCCTCGTCAGCGGCACGACCGGCGTCCTCATCGAGGGCGGCGGCGCCGCCGGTGTCTTCTGGGGCGCCCAGACGCTGCGGCAACTCCTCGGCCCCGACGCGTACCGCAGGGCCCCGCTCGGTCGCGACCGCACCTGGGCCGTGCCGCACGTCACGATCGAGGACGCCCCCCGGTTCCGCTGGCGCGGACTGATGCTCGACGTCGCCCGGCACTTCATGCCCAAGGACGGGGTCCTGCGCTATCTGGACCTGATGGCGGCGCACAAACTCAACGTCTTCCACTTCCATCTGACGGACGACCAGGGCTGGCGGATCGAGATCACGAGGCATCCCCGGCTGACCGAGGTGGGTTCCTGGCGGGCGCGCACGAAATTCGGCCACCGCGCCTCACCGCTGTGGGAGGAGAAGCCGCACGGCGGCTTCTACACGCAGGACGACATCCGGGAGATCGTCGCGTACGCCGCCCAGCGGCATATCTCCGTCGTCCCCGAAATCGACGTGCCCGGCCACTCGCAGGCCGCGATCGCCGCGTATCCGGAACTCGGCAACACCGACGTCATCGCCGCGTCCGGAGAGGGAGGCGCCGGCGTCTCCGTGTGGGACACCTGGGGGATCAGCCCCAACGTACTCGCCCCCACCGACAACACCCTGCGCTTCTACGAGGGGGTCTTCGAGGAAGTGCTGGAACTGTTCCCCTCGGAGTTCATTCACGTCGGGGGCGACGAATGCCTCAAGGACCAGTGGCGCCGGTCACCGGCCGCACAGGCCCGTATCGGGGAACTCGGACTCGCGGACGAGGACCAGCTCCAGTCGTGGTTCATCGGGCACTTCGACAAGTGGCTCACCGCGCGCGGGCGTCGGCTCATCGGCTGGGACGAGATCCTGGAGGGCGGGCTCGCGGACGGCGCGACCGTGTCGTCCTGGCGTGGCTACGCGGGCGGGATCGCCGCGGCGCGGGCCGGGCACGACGTCGTGATGTGTCCCGAGCAGCAGGTCTACCTGGACCACCGGCAGGACGGCGGCGCGGACGAGCCCGTGCCGATCGGGTTCGTGCGCACCCTGGAGGACGTTCACCGGTTCGAGCCCGTTCCCGCGGAGCTGACGCCCGAGGAGGCCAGGCATGTGCTCGGCACGCAGGCCAACCTGTGGACCGAGGCGATGGAGGACCACACGCGCGTGGACTATCAGGCGTTCCCGCGGCTCGCCGCCTTCGCCGAGGTCGCCTGGAGTGCCCTGCCCGCCCCGCGGGAGCGGGACTTCGCCGGCTTCGAGCGGCGGATGGAGGCCCACTACGGGCGGCTCGACGCACTGGGCGTCGGCTACCGCCCGCCCGGCGGCCCCAGGCCGTGGCAGCGGCGGCCCGGTGTCCTGGGACGCCCGATCGACGGTCCGCCCCCGAATCGGTGATGGCACGTCACGGATAAATCACGGCAGAACCACCGAAGAGTGGCAATCCACGCACACTGGTGATGCCGCGCGAAAACGGACCATCTCCAGGGTGAGGTGGGCGAATGCCTCCTAGCGGACCCCCGCGTTCGGGTGTTGCGAAGATGTGCCAGAGTTGCCACGTCCGCCCTGTCAGCACGTACCGTACGGCAGCACAGGTGGGACCAGGTGGGGCAGCGGGAAGGGGCAGCCGGTTTTGACCACGCACGCACCGCAGGCGGGGCAGGCCGTCACGCTGCCCACGACTCTGGACGAGGCCGTGGCGGCGCTGGCCGCCATGCCCGCCGCCGTGCCCGTGGCCGGCGGCACCGATCTCATGGCCGCCGTCAACTCCGGGCAGCTCAGGCCCACCGGACTGGTCGGCCTCGGCCGCATCAGCGAGATCCGCGGCTGGCAGTACCAGGACGGCCACGCGCTGCTCGGCGCCGGACTCACGCACGCGCGCATGGGCCGCCCCGACTTCGCCGCCCTGATCCCGGCGCTCGCCGCGGCCGCCCGCGCCGCGGGCCCGCCGCAGATCCGCAACGCGGGCACGCTGGGCGGCAACATCGCCTCGGCCGCGCCCACGGGCGACGCGCTGCCCGTGCTGGCCGCCCTGGAGGCGACCCTGATCATCGCGGGCCCGGGCGGAGCCCGCCGTGAGATGCCGGTGTCGCACCTGCTGGCCGGCATGGAGATGCTGCGCGGCGGTGAACTCATCGGGTACGTGCGCGTGCCGCTGCTGCACGCCCCGCAGATCTTCCTGAAGGCGACCGGCCGCACCGGACCGGGCCGTGCGGTGGCCTCCGTGGCACTGGTCCTCGACCCGGCCCGGCGCGGGGTCAGGTGTGCCGTCGGGGCCATAGCGCCGATGCCGCTGCGGCCGCTGGAGGCCGAGCAGTGGGTCGCCCGGCTCATCGACTGGGACAACAACCGCACGATCGTCCCCGAGGCACTGACCGCCTTCGGGGAGTACGTGGCCGCCGCCTGCATCCCCGACGCGGTGCCGGGCGTGGACGGCTCCGTACCGGAACTTCCGCCCGCCGTACTGCACCTGCGGCGCACCGTCGCCGCGCTGGCCCGACGAGCACTGGGGAGGGCGCTGTCGTGACCGACGACCAGCACGGACCCGGACACGGAACCGGACAGGAAGAGAGGCAGGGCCAGGGCGCGCCGCAGGGCGGCGGCCGCTGGGACCCGCTGCCCCAGGGGGACTACGACGACGGCGCGACCGCCTTCGTCAAGCTCCCCGAGGGCGGCATCGACGCCTTCCTGGCGGCCCGCGGCGACAGCCCGCTCGCCGCGCCCGGCCACGGGTACGTGCCGCCGCAGATAGCGGTGACACCCCCCGCGGACGGCACCGGAGCCTGGGCCGCCCCGGCCGGCGGCTCCGACTGGCCCGCTCCGCAGGGCACCCCGCAGACGGTGGGCGACGACCGGTTCACGTACCACCCCGGCGCGACCGGCCAGTGGGCCTTCGAGGACACCTCGGCGGCGCAGGGCGCACCGAGGTCCGCCCCCGGACACGATGTGACGGGCCAGTGGTCGATCCCCGTCGCGGGCGGCGACCTGCCCGACGAGTCGGGCGAGTTCACCACGTCGGCCCTGGTCGAGCAGTGGGGCGGCACGCCCCCGGCCACCCTGCCCGGCGGCGCGGCCGCGCCCTGGGCGACGGGCCCGGCGGACCACGGCCCGGCGGACCACGGCACGACGGACCAGGCGTGGGGACAGCCCGCCGGCGGGACCGACGCGGCCGTGCGGCCGGAGGCGGACCTGCCCGCGTTCGGGCACGCGCCGGAGCACGGCCCGATGACAGCGGACCTCGACGCCCGCCGCCTCGACCCGCGCCTCGACCCGCGCCACGACGCCGCGGACTTCGACGCCCGCCACGACGCCGCGGACTTCGACGCCCGCCACGACGCCGCGGACCGCGATACGCGCCACCCCGCCGCCGAGCACACCGGGCAACACGCGCACCCGACCGGGACGTACGCCCCGGAGGTCTCCGCCGAGGCGTACACGGTGGCCCCGGACGGCCCCCCGGAGACCGCCCGGCAAGACGCTCAGCGGGCCGCTGAGGCCGACGGCGCCGCCGAGGCGGCCGTGGATGCCGAACGCACCCACGAGGCCGCCCACGAGCCCGCGGAGGCCGCCCACGGCCCCGCGGAGCCGTCCGCCGAAGGCGCCGCCGCGCACGGAACCACCGGTGTCCCGGCGCAGGCGCACGAGGACCCGCCCGCCGCGCCCTCCGCCGACACCCCGCGCGACTCCGGTGCGGACACGGCCTTCCACGACGCCTCACCGGATTCCACCGGGGCCGCCGAGCCCGCGGAGCCCGGGTCCGCCGAGTCCGCCGAGGAGGCGGACGACGCCCCGGCGCCGTTCCACGAGGAACACCCCCTCGCCGCCTTCGTGCTGCGCGTCAACGGCTCCGACCGTCCCGTCACCGACGCCTGGATCGGCGAGTCGCTGCTCTACGTGCTGCGTGAGCGACTCGGCCTCGCGGGCGCCAAGGACGGCTGCTCGCAGGGCGAGTGCGGGGCCTGCAACGTCCAGGTGGACGGGCGGCTCGTCGCCTCCTGCCTGGTCCCGGCCGTCACCACCGCCGGCAGCGAGATCCGCACCGTCGAGGGCCTGGCCGTCGACGGGCAGCCCTCGGACGTACAGCGGGCCCTCGCCCGGTGCGGGGCCGTGCAGTGCGGCTTCTGCGTGCCGGGCATGGCGATGACCCTGCACGACCTGCTGGAGGGCAATCCGGCGCCGTCCGAACTGGAGGCCCGCCAGGCCCTGTGCGGCAACCTGTGCCGCTGCTCCGGCTACCAGGGCGTACTGCGGGCCGTCAAGGACGTCGTCGCCGAACGCGAGGCACACGCCGCCGCAGACTCCGAGACGGACGGCGACGAGGCACGCATTCCGCACCAGGCGGGACCGGGCGCCGGGGGCGTCCATTCGTCGGCGTTCGAGAACCCCGCACAACCCCACCCGCACGACCCGGCATACGGACAGGGCCAGGACGGAGGCCAGGCGTGAGCAACGAAGCAGCCACCGCGACGACCCCCGCGGAGACCGCCCCGGCTCCCGAGGCGATCCCGCACGGCATCGGCGCCTCCCTGCAGCCCGCCGACGCGCGCGCCAAGACGGAGGGCACCTTCCCGTACGCGGCCGACCTGTGGGCCGAGGGCCTGCTGTGGGCGGCCGTGCTGCGCTCACCGCACCCGCACGCGCGCATCCTGTCCATCGACACGTCACACGCGCGTGAGATGCCCGGCGTGCGGGCCGTCGTCACCCACGAGGACATCCCGGGGCGCATCCTGCACGGCCGCGGCAAGGCCGACCGCCCGGTGTTCGCCTCCGACGTCGTACGCCACCACGGCGAGCCCATCGCGGCCGTCGCCGCCGACCACCCGGACACCGCGCGGATGGCCGCCGCGGCCGTCATCGTCGAGTACGAGGTGCTCGACCCGGTGATCGATCCCGAGCAGGCCTTCGAGGCGGAGGCCCTGCACCCCGACGGCAACCTGATCCGGCACATCCCGCTGCACCACGGCGACCCGGCCGCGGCCGGCGAGATCGTCGTCGAGGGCCAGTACCGCATCGGCCGCGCGGACCCCGCCCCGATCGGCGCCGAGGCCGGCCTCGCCGTGCCCCGTCCCGACGGCGGTGTGGAGCTGTACCTCGCCTCCACCGACCCGCACACCGACCGGGACGCGGCCGCCGCCTGCTACGGCCTCGAACCCGAGCGCGTGAAGATCGTCGTCACCGGGGTGCCCGGCGCCACCGCCGACCGCGAGGACCAGGGCTTCCAGCTCCCGCTCGGCCTGCTCGCGCTGAAGACCGGCTGCCCGGTGAAACTCACGGCCACGCGCGAGGAGTCCTTCCTCGGCCACGCCCACAGACATCCCACGCTGCTGCGCTACCGCCACCACGCCGACGCCGAAGGACGGCTGGTGAAGGTCGAGGCGCAGATCCTGCTGGACGCGGGCGCGTACGCCGACACCTCCGCCGAGGCACTGGCCGCCGCCGTCTCCTTCGCCTGCGGCCCGTACGTCGTCCCCAACGCCTTCATCGAGGGCTGGGCGGTACGCACCAACAACCCGCCGTCGGGCCATGTGCGCGGCGAGGGCGCGATGCAGGTGTGCGCCGCCTACGAGGCGCAGATGGACAAGCTGGCGAAGAAGCTCGGCGTCGACCCGGCGGAACTGCGGCTGCGCAACGCCATGGCCACCGGGGACGTGCTGCCGACCGGCCAGACGGTGACCTGCCCGGCCCCCGTGGCCGAACTCCTCCAGGCCGTCCAGGAGTTCCCCCTCCCGGCGCTCCCCAAGGACACACCCGAGGAGGACTGGCTGCTGCCCGGCGGTCCCGAGGGCGCGGGCGAACCGGGCGCGGTGCGCCGGGGCGTGGGCTACGGCCTGGGCATGGTGCACATGCTGGGCGCGGAGGGCGCCGACGAGGTCTCCACGGCAACCGTGAAGGTTCAGGACGGGGTCGCGACGGTCCTGTGCGCGGCGGTGGAGACGGGCCAGGGCTTCACGACGCTGGCCCGCCAGATCGTCCAGGAGACGCTGGGCGTCGACGAGGTGCACGTGGCCCCCGTGGACACCGACCAACCGCCCGCCGGCCCCGGCTGCCGGGGCCGTCACACGTGGGTGTCGGGCGGCGCGGTGGAGCGCGCGGCGAAGATGGTCCGCACCCAGCTGCTCCAGCCGCTGGCGCACAAGTTCGGCATGTCCACGGAGCTGCTCCAGATCACGGACGGCAAGATCACCTCGTACGACGGCGTTCTGTCGACGACCGTCGAGGAGGAGATGCGCGGCAAGGAGCTGTGGGCGACGGCCCAGTGCCGCCCGCACCCGACCGAGCCGCTGGACGCCGCCGGCCAGGGTGACGCCTTCGTCGGTCTCGCCTTCTGCGCGATCCGCGCGGTCGTGGACGTCGACATCGAGCTCGGCTCGGTCCGGGTCGTCGAACTGGCCGTCGCCCAGGACGTCGGCCGGATCCTCAACCCGGCGCAGCTCACCGCCCGCATCGAGGCCGGTGTGACGCAGGGCGTCGGCATCGCGCTCACCGAGAACCTCCGCACCCCGAGAGGCCTGATCCGCCACCCCGACCTCACCGGTTACGCGCTGCCCACGGCCCTGGACGCCCCGGACATCCGGATCGTCAAGCTGGTCGAGGAACGCGACGTGGTCGCCCCGTTCGGGGCGAAGGCAGCCAGCGCGGTCCCGGTGGTGACCTCGCCGGCGGCGATCGCCTCCGCCGTGCGGGCCGCGACGGGCCGCCCGGTGAACCGGCTGCCGATAAGGCCCCAGGCCGCGGTGGTGACGGACCGGTGAGCGACCGGGAGCCGGATTCTGCTGCGGCTGCGGCTGCGGCTGCGGCTGCTGATTCGGATCCGGCTGCGGATGTGGCGGTGTCCGCTGACGCCCAGCGGTACGAACCCGCGCCCGGCGTGGGCAAGTTGCTGGGCTGGATCCTTTTGTTCGTGCTGGCCGCGGTGGCCGTGGTGCTCGGCGGCGTGTACTTCACGTGAGGGGCGTGGTCCTCGTCACCGGGGTGATGCCGTCCGGCAGGTCGACGCTCGCGCGGGCCCTGGCCGAGCGGCTGCCCAGGGCGGAACGGACGGTCGGGGCGATCGTGGCGGGACGGGAACTCGCGGGGGGTCTCCTGACGTCTGTCAGTGTGGGACCGGTGTCGGGTGTGCAGGGTGCTGTCGCTGGTCAGAGCCGTTGTCAGTGGTGCCGCATAGGCTGCGGAGCAGTGGGACGGCGTAAGCAACTTTCCGCACGGGGGACCCGATGGGCACAACCAGGACCACCACCGCCACAATGACGATCACCTTCACCGAGGACGAGCTGAACCCGTACGTCACGCACGCGCCGACGCGCCGCTGGCTCACCGGCCCCGGCCTGCCCGGACTGCCGGGCGACGCCGGTCTGTTGACGTTCGAGGCGCTGCGCACGGACGGCCTGCGTACGGTCGCGGACTCCACCGGCGACCTCGACGGCCGACTGGCGGCCGAGCTGCGCGACCGGCTGGTGATAGGCGGGCTCCTGGGCGCCGACGGCCGGGAGACGGAGTCCGTCCTGCTCGACGGCATGACCGGCGAGATCTCCACGACGTACTTCCTGCACGACCGCCCCGACCTGATGGACCTCCGCCCGCTCGCGCCCTCCCTGGAGAAGCTGGTGCGCTTCGCCACGGCGGTGGACGAACTGGCGGCCCTGCGCGGCCAGTTCGCCTGCTACGCGGGCCGGCTCGGCCCGAAGGCGGTGGCGCAGGCGTCACGGCAGCTGCTGGCCGTCTTCGAGGAGGGCGCGAAGGGCACCGGCGCCGCGTCCGGCACCTTCTGGAAGCTGGCCGCGGTGATCCGCCCGCTGGCCCTGGTGGCGGGCCCCGGCACGACGTCCGGCCTGGCCCTGGATCTGCCGGTCCGTCTCCTGGACGAGGAGTTCGGCTCCGGCGAGGTCGTCCGCTTCGAGGACGTCGACTGCCCGCAGTCGCTCACCCACGCCCCGACCCGCCGCTTCCTGCGCGAGGTGGGGCTGCCGGAGGAGGTCGTCTGGTTCTCGCTGGAGACCGACACGCCCCTCCAGACGCTCGCCGAGTACTACGCGGACGACCGCGCCGCCGACCGCACCGAGAAGCGGCTGCCCGCGAACGCCGACCGCCTGATCCGCCTGGGACACCTCCTCGAGGACACCAGCCTGGTCGTCGACGGCGCCACGGGCGCGGTGCTGAGCTGGAGCGAGCCGGACCTCGGTCTGCGCCCGCTCAACGCCGACATCTCGACGCTGGCGTTCACCCTCTGGCTGATACGCCGTGAGCGGGCCCTGGACGCGGTGCACGAGCTGACCGAGGCCTACGACCAGCTGGCCGAGGCGATGTGCCGCACCCTGGCCGCCGTCGACCCGGTCGCCTGCGACCCGACCCCGGCCCCGGCCCTCCCGGCGGACGACGGCAGGCGGTACTGGCCGGACGTCTTCGAGGACGAGGCGGGCGGGGGCCTGTACGCATAGCCCGCGCCCGCGCCGACTGTCCCCGTCCGTGATCAGCCCCTGCGGCACAGGCACAGGCACAGGCACCGGCCCGGAGGCGGCGCGGCTCGTCGCATCCGCCGGGGGCGCGGTCGCGAGCCTGCGGAGCAGAGGCTGACGACCAGGAGGGCGGCACCCCCGAAGGAGTACCGCCCTCTCGTTCTGTCTGGTCGGGCCAGTCAGAGGCCGTGGCGGGAATTGAACCCACGTACCTCGCTTTGCAGGCGAGTCCCTAAGCCACTCGGGCACACGGCCAGGTCGGGAGCCGGGTGTGGGGCCCGTTCCGGACTTGGTACGTCGACCGTACGGGTCGGGTCGGGAGGGGCTCAAGGGGAACCGCGGCGCTGCAACGGGACTGCCACACGCCGTTCATGAAACGGGGCCGCGGGGCGACGGTCGTACGACCAACGTCCCGGTCACATCCCCGCCTTCCGACAGGGGTCCATGTCGGTAGTGGACCTTACGCTGGCGACCATGGCTGCCCTCGAATCCCGCGACACCGGTGTCGCCGGCGAAGTCCCGTCGTCCTCCTCCTCCGCTGCTGCCTCCGCCGCCGCGGCGCATGACGGCGAGACCGTCCTCGGGCGTTGCTATCGGGCCCTCACCATCGGGATCGTCTCCGTCGTGCTGCTCATCGCGTTCGAGGCGACCGCCGTGGGGACCGCCATGCCGGTGGCGGCGCGGGAGCTCGACGGGGTCTCGCTGTACGCGTTCGCGTTCTCCGGGTACTTCACCACCAGCCTGTTCGGGATGGTGTTCGCCGGGCAGTGGTCGGACCGACGGGGGCCTCTCGGCGCGCTGGGCGGTGGCATCGCGGCCTTCGCCGCCGGGCTGCTCATCGCCGGGAGCGCCGGGGACATGTGGGTGTTCATCCTCGGGCGGGCCGTGCAGGGGCTGGGCGGGGGGCTGGTGATCGTCGCCCTGTACGTCGTCGTCGGGCGGGCCTATCCGGAGCGACTGCGGCCCGCGATCATGGCCGCGTTCGCCGCCTGCTGGGTCGTGCCGTCCGTTGTCGGGCCGCTGGCCGCCGGTGCGGTGACCGAGCAGCTGGGGTGGCGGTGGGTCTTCCTCGGGATACCCGTCCTCGTCGTGCTTCCGCTCGCGCTCGCGCTGCCCCGGATACGGCAGCGGGCGAGCGGCCCGGTCGAGGGCACGGCCGCGGCCCCCTTCGACCGGCGGCGGATCCGGCTCGCCCTCGGGATCTCCCTCGGCGCCGGGCTGCTCCAGTACGCCGCCCAGGACCTGCGGCCGGTCTCCCTCCTCCCCGGCGCCGCGGGGATCGCGCTGCTCGTGCCCGCCGTGCTCGGGCTGCTGCCGCGCGGCACGTGGCGGGCGGCCCGCGGGCTGCCGTCCGTCGTGCTGCTGCGCGGGGTGGCCGCGGGGTCCTTCATCGCCGCCGAGTCCTTCGTGCCGCTGATGCTCGTGACGGAGCGGGGGCTCAGTCCGACTCTTGCCGGGTTCTCGCTCGCGGCCGGCGGGGCGACCTGGGCGCTGGGGTCGTGGGTGCAGTCGCGGCCGTGGGCGGTGCCGTACCGGGAGCGGCTGATGGCTCTGGGGATGGTGCTGGCGGCTGCCGCCATCGCCACCGCGCCCAGTGTCCTGATCCATTCCGTGCCCGTCTGGACCGTGGCCGTCGCCTGGGGCTTCGGATGCCTGGGGATGGGGCTGGTGATCTCCTCCAGCAGCGTGCTGCTGTTGCAGCTGTCGGCTCCCGAGGAGGCCGGGACCAACTCCGCCGCCCTGCAGATCTCGGACGGGCTGTCCAACGTGCTCCTGCTGGCCGCCGGGGGCGCCGCCTTCGCGGCGCTCGGCGGTGGAAGTGTGGCGCACACGACGACGGTTACGGCGTCCGACGGCTCCCATCCGGCCGCCTTCGCCGCCGTCTTCCTGCCG
>NZ_JBHWUU010000136.1:0-14223 GCF_042737375.1 Streptomyces sp. NPDC060000 | reverse complement strand
CCGACCACCGCCCGGCCACCGACGCGAACGACGCCAGCAACCCCTGGAACACCGTCGCCCGACCCACACCCACCACGCCCCGCAGCTGCTCCACCCGCGCGGCCGGAATCAGCACGGGGACGGAGCCGGCCCGGTAGGAGGAGGCCTGCTCGCCGCGCGGCCGGTCGGTCGGCAGGTCGAGCGCACTCGCCCCGGCCAGGGTCTCCGTCCAGTGAGCGAGCTGCTCCGCCAGCACCTCGTCCGTCAGCTCCTCGCGCTGCCAGACCGCGAAGTCGCCGTACTGCAGGTCGAGTTCGGGCAGCGGCGACACCTCGGCACCGGACGCGAAGGCCCCGTACAACAGGCCGAGTTCGCGCAGGACGATCCCCAGCGACCAGCCGTCGACCACCGCGTGGTGCACCACCAGGCCCACGGCCCACTCGCCGTCGCCCAGGCGGCCCACCACGATCCGTATCAGGGGACCGTCCGCGAGATCGAAGGGCTCCTCGGCCACCGAGTCCAGCCAGCCCGTCAATCCGTCCTCGCCGCCCGGCACATCGGCCACCGGCACCACCGGCGGACCGGCGGGAGCCACCACTTGGTGCAGAGCGCCATCGGTCCAGGCGAACCGCGTCCGCAACGACTCGTGACGGGCGATCACCTCACCCACCGCGCGTTCCAGCACGGGCACATCCAGCGCGCCCGAGATCCGCAGACCGCCGGCCACGTGGTACGCCGAGCCCGCCCCGAGCCGGTCCAGCAGCCACAGCCGCTCCTGCCCGAACGAGGCGGGGAACAGGAAGACCTCTTCGTCGAACTCGGCTTCAGACGTGAACTCGGCCTCAGACATGGCGATGTCAGCCCCTCCGGGATGTGTGGGATGTCGGGCGGTCGATCGGGCCCGGCTTCGAGGCTCGCAGCGAGCCGGTCCTCGTGACAGTCGGGAGGAACCCCTACGCGGCGCGGCGCCGGCGGCCTGCACGGGCTGTCCGGGATTCCCCCGACTGTCCGGGGCCGCCATCCGGCGGCGACGCTCGTATCCGGCCGGGGAGACGACCCGGCCCGACCGACACGAGGAGGAACGGGATGACCACCGCGACCGCGGTCACCACCTGCCCGGAGTGCGAACACGGCGTTGCCGTCCCGGAAGGGGTGCGCCAGAGCGAGATCGTCGAATGCGGCGACTGCCTGAGCGAACTCGAAGTGATCACCGTCGAGCCGCTGCTGCTCGCGCTCGCCCCGGAGGTCGAAGAGGACTGGGGCGAGTAGCCCGCGGGTCAGAACTCCCCGGACGCCGGGCGTCCGGGGACCGCCGCCGCACCTCCGGCGCCCGCCGACCCGGACGGTTCGGGCGGTTCACACAGCTCAGACAGTTACAGACCTGGAGGTCTCCGTGATCCGTGCCGGCGTCTACGGCGCGTCAGGGTACATCGGTGGAGAGTTGCTCAGACTGCTGCTCGGCCACCCCGAAGCCGACATCGTGAGTGCGGTGTCGACCAGGCTCTCCGGCCGCAGGGTGGACACGGTCCACCCCAATCTGCGGGGCAGCACCGATCTGCTCTTCTGCGCGCCGGAGGACGTCGCCGACTGCGACGTGATCTTCACGGCCCTGTCACCCTCGGTGGCGGCGGAGCTGATTCCCGGGCTCACCGGGAAGGCGCCGGTCGTCATCGACCTCAGCGGCGGCTTCCGGCTGCGCGACCCGCAGGTGCACGCCCGCTACTACGGTGAGCACTCCCGGCCCGAGCTGCTGACGGAGTTCGTCACCGGCTGGCCGGAGCGTTACCGCAAGGAGCTCACCACGGCCGGCCGGATCTCCATGCCCGGCTGCATGGCGAACGCGGCCACCCTCGCGCTGTACCCCCTGGCGGCCGAGGGCCTGATCCGCTCCGACGTCACCGTCGACGGCCGGGTCGGCTCCAGCGGCTCCGGAGTGAGCGCCGACGCCATGAACCTGCATGCCGAACGCAGCGGTGCCATGCGGGTGTTCAAACCGCAGCGGCACCGGCACGAGGCCGAGGTCGCGCAGGGCACCGGGCTCACCGTGCGGATGAGCGCGACCGGTGTGGAGGCGGTGCGCGGAGTGCAGGTGCTGATCCGCGTCCAGGCCGCCGACGGCGTCACGCTCGGCGAGCGCGAGCTGCGCAAGCTCTACCGCGCCTATTACGCCGACGAGCCGTTCGTCCGGATCGTCGCGCACAAGCGCGGCCTGTACCGGCTGCCCGAGCCGAAGATCCTCAACGGCTCCAACTTCTGCGACATCGGCTTCGCCACGGACCCGGAGGACGGCAGCGCGGTGCTCGTCGCCGCGCTGGACAACCTCGTCAAGGGCGGTGCGGGCAACGCCGTACAGACCATGAACATCCGCTTCGGCCGGCCGGAGACCCTCGGTCTCGGATTCACCGGTCTGCACCCGGTGTGAACCCGGACGACCGCAAGACCCGGAAGACCCGAAGGAGGGGAAGGCAGTGGCAGACGGACTGACCGTCGTGAAGTGCGGCGGCGCCGCCGGAGTGGACCCGGCCCGCGTGTGCGCGGATGTCGCCGCGCTGGTCAAGGCGGGCGAGCGGGTCGTGCTGGTGCACGGCGGCTCGGCCGAACTCGAACAGCTGGCGGCTCGGCTCGGCGTACCGCAGCGCACCATCACCGCGCGCAGCGGCGTCACCTCGCGGTACACCGACGACGCCACCCTGGAGGTGCTGACCCTGGCGCTGGCCGGGCAGGTCAAGCCGGCTGTCCTGGTGGAGCTGGCCGGACACGGGGTGCCCGCGGTCGGGCTGACCGGCCTGGACGCCGGCCTGCTGCGGGCGCGGCGCAAGACGGCGATCCGGGCCCGGGTGGACGGCCGCACCGTGTTGGTGCGCGACGACCACAGCGGACGTATCCACGAAGTCGACCCGGCCGCGCTCAAGGTGCTCCTCGACGCCGGGATCACCCCGGTCGTCTCGCCGCCCGCGCTCGCCGAGGACGGCCGACCGGTGAACGTCAACGCGGACCGCGCGGCGGCCGCCGTCGCCGTGGCGCTCGGCGCCCGGCGACTGGTGTTCCTGACCGCCGCCCCCGGCGTCCTGGCCGACCCGCGGGACGCGACCAGCCGCCTCGACCGCTGCGAGCTGCCCCTCGACGGCATCCCGCCGGGCGCCGAGGGCGGTATGGCCGTGAAACTCATCGCCGCACGCGAGGCGCTGGTCGGCTCGGTCCCCGAGGTGCTGATCGCGGACGGCCGGGTGGCCGAGCCGGTGCGCCGGGCGCTGGCGGGCGAATCGACGGCCGTCGTGCTGGCACCGCAGGCACCGCAGGACCAAGAGAACGACGATGTGCCGGGAGCGGAAGATGAGTGACCTCAAGCGGGTGCCACGGCGGGCCGTCCGTGCGCCACAAGCCCTGCCCGGCGCCGTCCCCGGCGAGCCCGCGTCCGCGGCGCCGCCCGCCCCCGGCACCCCCACGGCGGGCGGCGCCCGGCAGGCCCTCCAGCGGCTGCGGAACAGCCGCCGGACCGAACAGCGCATCGAACGCGCGGACCGCGACCGCAGCCTGCCGCTCGCCGCGGCCCAGCAACGGCTGTGGTTCCTGGACCGGTGGAACCCCGGCTCCGCCGCGTACAACGCGCCGCTCGCGCTGCGCCTGACCGGCCCGCTCGACCCGGCCGTCCTCGGCCGGGCGATCAGCGCGGTCGTGGAGCGGCACGAGATCCTGCGGACCCGCTACGGCAGCGCCGACGGCCTTCCCCACCAGATCGTCGAGGACCCGGCCCCCGTGCCGCTCGACCTCACCGATCTGCGTGAACTCCCCGGCGAGGAGCGGGAGAAGCACGTCACCGAGCTCATCGCCGAGGGCGCGGGCCGGCCCTTCGACCTGGCAGCGGGACCGGTGTTGCGAGCGAGCCTGTTCCGGCTCGCCGACGAGGAGCACGTCCTGCTCCTCAACATCCATCACATCGCCACCGACGGCTGGTCCACCGCGATCGTCTCGCGCGAGATCATGGCGCGGTACGCGGCCGAGGCGGCCGGGCTGCCCGATCCGCTGCCCCCGCTGCCCGTGCAGTTCGCGGACTACGCCGTGTGGCAGCGGCGCAGGCTCGCCGAGCCGTCGTTCGACAACCGGCTCGCCTACTGGACCGAGCGCCTCGACGGGCTGCCCGTGCTCGACTTCCCGAGCGACCGGCCGCGACCCAAGCAGCCGACCGGCGCCGGATCGGTACGCGAGAGCCGGCTGCCCGCGAGGCTGCAACAGGCCATGGTCGCCCTGGCCCGCAGCGAGCGCGTCACCGTGCTCACCGTCGCGCTCGCCGCCTTCCAGACGCTGCTGTCCCGCCACACCGGACAGGACGACGTCGTCGTCGGCTCGGTCGTCAGCGGGCGTACGGAGCCCGAGACCGAGCCGCTCGTCGGGTTCTTCGCCAACACCCTGGTCCTGCGCACCGACCTCTCCGGCGAGCCCACGTTCCGCGAACTCCTCGCCCGTACGAACGAGACCGTCGTAGGCGGTCTGATGCACCAGGACGTGCCGTTCGGCAGGCTCGTGGACGCGTTGCAGCCCGAGCGGGAGGCGGGGCGCAACCCGCTCTTCCAGATCTCCTTCACGCTGCAGAACGCCGCCGCGGACGGCGAGGACCTGGGCGGACTGCGCATCGAACAGGTGCCGCTGATCGTCGGCACAGCCCGCTTCGACCTGGCCTTCCAGCTCACCGAGGTGCCCGGTGAGGGCTACCGCGTGTGGATCGAGTACTCCACCGAGCTCTTCGACGGTGAGCGCATCGACCGGCTGATCGGGCACTACGGCCGGATCCTGGAAGCGGTCGTCGCCGACCCCGGGACACCCATCGGCCGGATCGAACTGCTCGACGACGCCGAACGCCACCAACTGGTCCACGGCGAGAACCGCACCGACCGGGAGTACGAAACCGCGGACTCGGCCCTGCACCAGCTCTTCGAGCGGCAGGCCGACCTGCACCCCGCACGGCCCGCCGTACGCTTCCGCGGCAGCACCCTGACCTACGGGGAGCTCGACACACGGGCCAACCAGCTGGCCCATCACCTGCGCGGTCTGGGCGTAGGCCGGGAGAGCCGGGTCGGCATCCTGATGGAGCGCGGGCCGGAGCTGATCGTCACCCAGCTCGCGATCCTCAAGGCGGGCGGCGCCTATGTGCCGCTCGACCCGGTTCATCCGGAGAACCGTCTCGGCTACATGCTCGAGCGGGCCGGCAGCACCCTGGTCGTCACCGAGGGCGCGCTCGGTGAGGTGCTTCCCGGGACGGTACGGCGCCTCGACTGGCGTGCCGCCGACTTCCTGGACGCGCTGGAGCGCGGCCCGCGGACCCGGCCGGACCTGCCCGTCCACCCGCGCAACCTGGCGTACGTGATCTTCACCTCGGGCTCGACGGGCAAGCCGAAGGGTGTTCTCGTCGAGCACCGCAGTGCCGTCAACTTCACCGCCTCGGCGGTGGAGATGTTCGGCCTCACCCCCGACGACCGGATGCTGCAGTTCGCCAACCCGGCCTTCGACGTCAGCGTCTTCGAGATCCACAGCGCGCTCGCCTCCGGCGCCACCCTGGTCATGGCGCCGCGCGCCACCCTCCTCGATCCGGTGTCGCTGGCCGCGCTGCTGCGCGCGGAACACGTCACCACCGCGGACATCCCGCCGTCCGTCCTCGCCGTCCTCGACGCGGCCGAACTCCCGGACCTGCGGAACCTGTTCGTCGGACTCGAACCGTTCCCCGGCGACCTCGTCGACCGTTGGCGGGACGGTGGCAGGCGGGCCTTCCACAACGGATACGGCCCCACCGAGACGACCGTCGCCTCCGTGGACCATCTGTGCGGTCCGCAGAACGGCTCGGCCAGCCCGCCCATCGGCCGGCCGCTCGCCAACCAGTACGCGTATGTCCTCGACCCGTTCGGCCGGCCCGCACCACGCGGAGTGGCCGGCGAGCTCTGGATCGGCGGCCTCGGGCTGAGCCGCGGTTACGCGGGCTCGCCCGGAGCGACCGCCGAGCGCTTCCTGCCCGACCCGTTCGCCCGCCCCGGCAGCCGGATGTACCGTACCGGCGACCTGGCGCTGCGGCGCGGCGACGGCGAACTGGAGTTCTTCGGCCGGGCCGACACCCAGGTCAAGATCCGGGGCCTGCGGATCGAGCCCAGCGAGATCGAGCAGGTGCTCTCCCGGCACGCCGAGGTGCGCCAGGCCGCGGTCGTGGTCCTCGACGCACCGCCGGAGGGGCCGCGGCTGGTCGCCTACGTCGTACCGGCGCCCGGCGCCCGTCCCGAGCCCGCCGCGCTGCGCGCCCATCTCGCCGAGGACCTCCCGCCGTACATGCTGCCCAGTGCCTTCGTGACGCTGGACGCCCTGCCGTTGACCCCGAACGGCAAGCTGGACCGCAAGAGACTGCCCGAGCCCGAGCAGCGGGCCCGCAAGGACCGTCAGGCCCCGGCGACCGGCACCGAGCGTGCCGTCGCCGGCATCTGGGCGGGACTGCTCCCCGACAGGGAATTCGCCCGCGACGACAACTTCTTCATGGTGGGCGGCAACTCGCTCCAGGCGACCCGGCTGCTGGCCCGGGTCGAGGAGGTGCTGGGCGCCGAGATCCAGCTCAGGCAGCTCTTCACCCACGCGACGGTGGAGCAGCTCGCGGGACTGGTCGACGCCGTGCGAGGGTCGGCGGCCCCGAACCCGTCCGCCACCGACGGCGGTTCACCGGCCACGCGTGATGCCTCCGGCCCGGCGGCCGCGGCCGCTCCCGTGGTGCTGGCGGCCGGTGGGGAGCGTCCCGTCTTCTTCTGCATCCACCCCAGCGGCGGCTCGGTCGCCCCCTACGTCCCGCTCGCCGCCGGCCTCCACCCGGAGCAGCCCCTGTACGCGCTCGAGGCGCCACGGCTGTCTGCCGGGGAGGCCGACCCGGTCGCGGCGCTGGCCGCGGCGCACGCCGGGACGATCCGGGCCGCGCAGCCCGTCGGCCCGTACTACCTGGGCGGCTGGTCCACCGGCGGCGCCCTGGCCTTCGAAACCGCCCACGCGCTGCGGGCGACGGGGGCGGAGATCGCGGTGATCGCACTGCTCGACACCGATGTGCCGCCCGAACTGGCCGAACCGCCCAGCACCGCCAGGGCCCTCGCGCTCTACGCCGCCGACCTGGCGGGACTGCGCGGTCCGGGGGCCGCCGGGGCGCCCGGCCTGGACGACATCGACGCACTGGACTACGAGGAGCAGATCGCCGTGGCCGCACGCAGACTCGCCGCATCCGAGCTCGCGCCCGACGCCGACACCGGCCTGCTCGCCGCCCGTATGCACACCTTCGTCACGACCGTGCGCGCCGGAGCCGTCTGGCGCCCGCGGACCACGGACGTCCCCCTCGCACTGCTCACCTCCGACGCCCCCGAGGCCGACGAACGCGCCCGCTACTGGCAGACCCGTACCACCGGCGGGTTCACCCACCGCCGCGCGCCCGGCGACCACTACGCCATGGTGGCGCCGCCGCACGTCGGCGCGGTCGCCGACCTGCTGCAGGAGATCCTCGACGGGGCCGTCGCCGCACACCGGGGAGCCCAGGCATGAGCGGCGTCGGCGCGGCCGCCGGCCCCACGGACGGATGGCTCACCCCGCGCCAGCGCGCCTTCCGTCAGGAGGTGCGGGAGTTCTTCGCCGAGGACCGCGTCCGCAAGGCCGTCGACGTGATGCAGGACTACGGCCCGCGCGAGGAGAGCGGCCTGCTCGATGTGTACCGGTGGCTGGGCGAGCGCGGCTGGCTGGCCCCGGCCTGGCCGGTGGAGTACGGCGGGCTGGGCCTGTCGGCCGTCGAGGCGGGCATCGTCCTCGAGGAGATGGTGCTGCACGGCGTCCCCGAGGACCAGCACGTCCTGAGCATCGGCACGGTCGGCCAGTTCCTGCTGGAGGCGGGTACCCCCGAGCAGTGCGCCCGGCACCTGCCGGCGCTGGCCCGGGGCGAGGAGATCGCCACCGTCCTGTTCACCGAGCCGCACTGCGGCTCGGACCTCGCGGCGCTGCGCACCAGGGCGGTGCCGGACGGCGACGGCTGGCGGCTGTCGGGGCGGAAGATCTTCAACCAGAAGTCGCAGTTCGCCGAGTGGGCGCTGTGCGCGGCCCGCACCGGCGAAGGCCCGGTGAAATACCACGGCATCACCCTCTTCCTGCTGCCGCTGCGCTCGCCCGGCGTGGTGATCAACCCGGTGTGGAGCATGGGCAACGAGCGGTTCAACGAAATCGTCGTCGAGGGTGTGCGGCTCACCGCCGACCATGTGGTCGGACAGGTCGACGAGGGCTGGCAGCCCGTCAACGACATGCTGCTGCTGGAACGCACCGGCATGGACTTCCAGGCCAAGCTGCGCCGCTGGCTCGACGCGGTCGTCGCGGACGCACGCCGCACCGGCCGGATCACCGAGCCCGGCTACGCACGGAGCCTGGCGGAACTCGACGCCCGGCTCCGGGCGGGCCGCGCGCTCGCCTGGAGCATGGTGCGCGCCCAGGCGGCCGGGCAGCCCGACCCGGTGGCGTCGGCCGCCTCCAAGTGGTTCATCACCCAGCAGTCCGACGACGTCGTCCGCCTCGGCGTCGAAGTCATGGGCCTGGACGGGTTGTTGAGCAGCTGGGACGGCGAGGCCCCCGACCTCGGCCGGCCGGAGGCCGTCTACCGGCAGAGCCCCGCCCACACGCTCGCCTCGGGCACCTCCGAGGTGATGCTCCAGATCATCGCCGCCGCCGGGCTCGAACTCTTCTCCTGAAGCCCGGCCTCTGCTCCTGAAGCCCGACAGCCCGGCCCGTGAGCAACGGGATCCGAGAGCGTGAGAGGACCATCCACATGACCTCCGTAGCGGCCCTGCCGGCCGAACTCGCGGAACTCTTCGAGGGCGACCTCGCACCCGTCCTGAGGAGGATGGGCGAGCGGCCCCTCGGAGGCGGACCGGTCGCCCCGGAGCAGTCCGACGCCCGGGCGGCGGTCTGGGAGACCCTCGCCGCGACAGGGGTGCTCGACGCGGTCGTGGACGGCACCCAGTCCCCCGAACACCTCATGGCCCTGGGCGACATGATGGGCGGGTCCCTGCTCCGCAGTCCCTACCAGGACACGGCGGCCGCCGCCGAACTCATCACCGCCCTCGGCGCGCACGACAGCGATGCCTACGCCGATCTGCTCGACGCCGTCGCGGACGGCGCCACCACCGTCGCCCTCGCGCCCCGGGCCACGGGCACCGACGACCCGTACGAGCCCTCACCGCTCGTCCTCGGCGAAGGCCCCTCGGGCCCCTGGGTCCGCGGTCACCGCCGGTTCGTCTCCTGCGCCGACTCCGTCGACTGGATCCTCGTCGTCGGTACGGTCGCCGCGGGCACGGCCCTCGCCCTGGTGCGGGCCGACGACCCCGGCGTCACCCTGCGGCGTCACGACGACATCAGCCGCGGCGACCTGCACACCGTCGAACTTCACGAAGTGCCGCTTTACGGCGGCCGGTTGATCGGTGACCCGGGGCTCGCGAGGCACGCCTGGCACCGGGCGCTCGCCACCGTCCGCATCCGGCACGCCGCCACCCTGGTCGGTCAGGCGCAGGGCGCGCTCGCCCTCGCCGTCGAGCGGGCCAAGAGCCGGGTCCAGTTCGACCAGCCGCTCGCCCGGCACCAGAGCGTGGCGTTCACCCTCGCCGCGCTCTTCGCCAGGATCACCGCGGTCCGCTCCTTCGTCGAGGAGACCGCCCGAGCCCTGATCGACGGCGCCGAGGCCGACCTGGCCGTCCTCCAGGCCCTCGCACTCGCCGCCGACCTCGCACGCGATGCCGCCGCCCAGGGGCTCCATGTGCACGGCGCCCACGGCATGACCGAGGACGCGGACATCCAGCTGTACTTCCGGCGCGCCGCGCTCGACGCCGTGCTGTGGGGCAGCCCCACCCAACTGTGGAACCGGGCAGCCACCCTGCTGTGATCCCGCGCTCCCACCTCCGACGAAAGGAACGGCCATGTCCCCACAGCCCGAGACGGCCGAGGCCGTCGACCCCGTCCCGATCCTGCGCCGGCTCATCCGCTTCCGCAGTGTGAACCCGCCCGGCGAGGAGCGCGGCTGCGTCGAGTACATCGCCGCGCTGCTCGCCGAGGCCGGCATCGAGTCGCGGCTGATGGGCCCCGATCCGGAGCGGCCCAACCTGATCGCCCGTGTTCCGGGACGGGGCGAGGCGCCCCCGCTGCTGCTGCACGGACACTCCGACGTGGTGCCCACCGACGGTCAGGAGTGGACCCACCCGCCGTTCGAGGCGCTGCTCATCGACGGCGAGGTCTGGGGCCGCGGGGCCATCGACATGAAGGGCGGGCTCGCCATGATGCTCGCCGCGCTGCTCACCCTGCGCGCCCGGGGCGAGGCACCCGCAGGCGATGTCCTGCTCGCCGTCGTGTCCGACGAGGAGAACGGCAGCCGGGTCGGCGCCGGCTGGCTGGCCACCCACCACCCCGAGCTGTTCGAGGGCATTCCGTACTGCATCGGCGAGGACGGCGGCGCGGTGCTCACCGCCGACCCGACCCGGCGCTTCCACCCGATCGGCGTCGCCGAGAAGCGGGCCTGCTGGCTGCGGCTCACCCTGCGCGGCCGCGGCGGTCACGCCTCCCGCCAGGGCTGGCCGAACCTCGCCGTGCACCAGCTCACCGAGGTGCTCACCGCACTGCGCGACGGCCGTCTCCCCGTCCACCTCACCCCCGCTCTCGACCGGATGCTCCAGGAGATGAGCGCCGTCGTCGGTGACGAACTCGCGGCGGAGCTCGCCGCGTTGCGCAAGGGTGAGCGCACGACCGTGCCGTACGAACTGATGGACACGGCGGACGCGGTCTACCTGGACTCCACCATCCGGCACACGGTGAACGCGACGATCATCCGCACCCCCGAGAAGATCAACATGATCCCGGCGGAGATCACCGTCGATCTCGACGGCCGCATCCTGCCCGGTGACTTCGGCGTCGATGACTATGTCGCCGAACTGAGGGCCCTGCTCAACGAGTTCAGCGCCTCGGGCCGGCTCGGGGACGAGGTGGGCATCGAGCTGCTGCTCGAAGGGTCCCGCAACCCCAAGGCCGAGCCCGAGTTCGGCCCGTTCTACGAGCGGCTGGTGGAGATCCTGCGCGACGCCGACCCCGAGGGCGTTCCGATCCCCATGATCACGCCGGCCTCGACCGACGCCCGGCTCTTCGCCAACCTCGGCATGGACTGTTACGGCTGGCTGCCGATGCTGCTGCCGGCCGGCTCCCGCTACCAGGAGAACATGCACGACGCGGACGAGCGGGTCCCGGCCGACGCGGTCCGCTTCGGCGCCGACTGCCTGTACCGACTGCTGATCGACCACCCCTGACCCACCCGCACCCGGCCGACCGTCGTACGCCGCGGCACGGCCCCACCGCCCGGCCCGTGGCCCGAACCGCCGCGCCACGGGCCGACGTGCCCGTGAACCCTGCCCGGAACCCGGAGGAGAACCATGTCGTTCCGCCCCGCCGACCTCGTCGAGATGCTGCGTGCCCGAGCCGCCGCCACACCCGAGGCCACCGCGTACATCCTGCTCGAGGAAGACGGCTCGGAGCGCCGGCTGTCCTACGGTGAACTCGACACCCGGGCCCGCGCCACCGCCGCCGCCATGCAGCAGCAGGGCACCGCCGGAGGCAGGGCCCTGCTGCTGTACCCGCCGGGCGAGGAGTACATCGTCGGCTTCTTCGGCTGCCTCTACTCCGGCACCGCGGCCGTCCCCGTCTACCCGCCCTCCGGCAAGCGGGGCCTGGACCGGCTGATGGACATCGTCATCGACGCCGAGGCGACCGTCGCGCTCACCGACGACTCCAGCCTCCAGCTCATCCAGGCCATGGGCGACAGTCTCGGCGCCCTCTCCGAGCTGGCCTGGACGGCCACCGACATCGTCGCCCGCGAAGCGAGCGGCGCCTGGGCGGAGGTCGCCCCCGGCGGGGACGCGCTGGCCTTCCTGCAGTACACCTCCGGCTCCACCGGCTCGCCCAAGGGCGTCGTCCTGCGGCACGCGAACCTGATCGAGAACTCCCGCACCATCGCCCGCGCCAACGGATCCACCCGCGACAGCGTCGGCGTCAGCTGGCTGCCGCCCTACCACGACATGGGTCTCATCGGCGGCATCCTCCAGCCCCTCTACAGCGGCTTCCCCTGCGTGCTGATGGCGCCCATGACCTTCCTGCGCCGCCCGCTGCGCTGGCTCGACGCGATCAGCCGGCACGGCGGCACCATGAGCGCGGCACCCGACTTCGCCTACGCCGAGTGCGTCCGGCGGGTCACCGAGGAAGAGGCAGCCGGACTCGACCTGTCCAGCTGGGAACACGCCATGATCGGCGCCGAGCCGGTCCGCAGCCGCACCCTCGACGACTTCGAGCGGGTCTTCGGCCCGGCGGGATTCCGCCGCTCCTCCTTCCACCCCTGCTACGGACTCGCCGAGGCCACCCTCTTCGTCACCGGTGGCAAGCCCGGCGCCGAACCCCTCGCCGTCACGCTCACCGAGGACGGTCCGAAGCCGCCGGCGGAGGGTGCCGCGGGCACCACGCTCATCGGCTGCGGCGACATCCAGGGGGAGGACAGCATCCTGGTCGTCGACCCGCAGACGCTGCTGCCCGTCGGGGAGGGAGGGACCGGCGAGGTCTGGGTCGCCGGCAAATCCGTCGCCCAGGGCTACTGGCGCCGCCCGGAACTCACCGAGTCCACCTTCCGCGCCGAACTCGCCGAACCCGACGGCCGTACCTATCTGCGCACCGGCGACCTCGCCTTCCGCCACCAGGGCGAACTCTTCATCACCGGCCGGATCAAGGACCTCATCGTCGTCCGCGGCCGCAACCACTACCCGCAGGACATCGAGTACACCGCGGAACTCAGCCACGAACTCCTGGTGCCCAACCGGGCAGCCGCCTTCGGTCTCGACGACGGCACCGGGGAGAGCGTCGTCCTTCTCCACGAGGTCAGCCGCAAGTTCCGCGACGAGGACGCCGACGCGGTGCTCACCGCCATCCGGACCGCCGTGACCGTCGAGCACGGACTCGCCCTCCACGACATCGTGCTGGTCAGGATGGGCGCCCTGCCGCGCACCTCCAGCGGCAAGATCCGCCGCCGAGCCACTCGTGAGCGCTACACCGCCGGCGACCTCCAGGCCCTCGCCAACGGCACCGGGTCCACCCCCGTGGGCGACAGCGCCGTCGGTCTCTTCACCGACGATCCCATCGGGGCGGACGTCCTGGCCAAGGCCGCCGACGCCCTGGGCACCACCGTGGACCGGATCTCCGCGACCCGGCCGCTGGTCGTGCAGGGCCTCGACTCCCTGCACGCGGTCCGGCTCCGCTCGGCCCTGGAGGCCGAGCACGGCGTCGAGGTCCCGCTCACCGCACTGCTGGGCGAGACCACGGTCTCCCAACTCGCCGACCTCGTACGGTCCTCGGGCACCGGCACACCCGGCGCCGCCATCACCCGTCGTACCACGGACGCCGACGCGCCGCCGGCCGCCTCGTTCGGGCAGGAGCGGCTGTGGCTGCTGGACCGGCTCGGGGCGGGCTCGGCGTACCACGTGGCCGGCGGTCTGCGGATCTCGGGCGCGCTGGATGTGCCCGTGCTGGAACGCGCGGTGGGTGAGGTGATCGCCCGTCACGAGTCGTTGCGGACGCGGTTCGCCTGGACCGACGAGGGTCTGCGTCAGATCGTCGACCCGACGGCCGGTGTCCCGGTGCCGGTGGTCGACGTGCCTGGTGGCGAGGCTGGCGTGACGGCCTGGCTGGACTCGCAGACCCGGCAGCCCTTCGACCTGGCGGCGGGTCCGCTGGTACGGGTGGCGGTGGGCCGGGTCGGTGCGGGCGAGTGGGCCGTGGGCCTGGTGGCGCACCACGCGGTGGTCGACGGCTGGTCGCTGGGGATCGTCCTGCGCGAACTCGGCCTGGTGTACGGGGCTTTCACATCCAATGCCGAGGTGTCGCCGCTGCCCGAACTCGACCTGCGGTACGGCGACTTCGCGGCCTGGCAGCGGGAGACGCTCGAAGGTGACGCCCTGGAGGCGGGCCTCGATCACTGGAAGACCACGCTCGACGGCGCGACCGGCCTGGAACTCCCCGCGAAGGTCTCCCGCAGCGACAACCACGCCTCCTACGAACTTGGCGTACTGCCGGTCGCCGTGCCCGCTGTGGTGGTGGAGCAGCTGCGGGGCGTGGTGGGTGTGGGTCGGGCGACGGTGTTCCAGGGGTTGCTGGCGTCGTTCGCGTCGGTGGCCGGGCGGTGGTCGG
>NZ_JBHWUU010000135.1:0-14355 GCF_042737375.1 Streptomyces sp. NPDC060000 | reverse complement strand
CCGACGAGCATCGTCGGCGCCCCCGCCACCCGGGTCAGGAAGACGGTCGCCGAGTGCGGCCCCTGGCCCTTGGGGAGCACCTTCTTCCGCAACTCCTCCGGCTCCACCGCCGACCCCCGCTTCTTCACCGTCAGGATCCCGACCCCCCGCTCTCGCAACAGGGCCTTCAACTTCTTCACGTTGAAGGGGAGTTGATCGGTGATCTCATAGGCGGTGGCGTACGAGGTGGGGCGCAGGGCGTCCGCGGTGACGTAGGCGATGGTCTCGTCGATCAGCCCGCCGTCCAGCTCCCGGGCCACGTCGGCGACCAGATGGGCCCGGATGACGGCGCCGTCGGGCTCGTACAGATACCGCCCGACCGGCCGGACACCGGGGTCGGGCAGCCCGCCGCCGAGCAGGGTCCGCGGCCCGGGCAGCAGGGTGGCCCGTACGGCCCCCGGCTCGGTTCCGAACCACAGCACCGCCTCCTTCACGTCCCCGCCGTCCGAGATCCACTCGGCCTCGGCCTCGGCCGGGATCGCCTCGTGCGGCACGCCGGGCGCGATCTTCAGGGCCGCGCGCGGGGCGGCGAGGGCGGCGCCGACCGCCCACGACAGGGGAGGCGAGTACGCCTCGGGATCGAAGATGCGCCCGCGGCCTCCCCTGCGCGCCGGATCGACGAACACGGCGTCGTAGCCACCGGTGTCCACCTCGGTGACGTCCGCCTCCCGCACCTCGATCAGCCCGCTCAGCCCGAGCACCTCGGCGTTCGCGCGCGCCACCTCCGCCGTGGCCGGGTCCCGGTCCACGGCCAGCACCCGGATCCCGGCCCGGGCGAGTGCGATCGCGTCACCGCCGATCCCGCAGCACAGGTCGGCGACCGAGGTCACGCCGAGCGCCTTCATCCGCTCGGCCCGGTGTCCGGCGACACTCGCCCGCGTCGACTGCTCCACCCCGTTCGGCGTGAAGAACATCCGCTCCGCGTCCGCGGCCCCGAACTTCACCGCCGCGCGCTGCCGCAGCCTGGCCTGGCCGATGGCCGCGGACACCAGATCGGCGGGGTGCTCGCGGCGCAGCCGGGTGGCGACGGCGAGTTCGTCGGCGGGAGCGGTGCCACGCACCGCGTCGAGGAGGGCGCGGCCCTCGGGAGTGAGCAGCGGAGCGAGGACGTTCACCCCCTCATTGTCGGCCAACCGCCCGCCTCGCCGGCGGGGGGGTCCGGTCGGCGAGGCGGGAGCCGCCGGTGGTCCGCTGTGGGCCAGTCGGTGGATGGTGTGTCTCCGGCGGAGGTGTCGGGTCGGGTTCCGGGGTGGTGACTGCGAAGATCCGGCGCCATGGGACCTGTCGTACAAAATGATGACAAGCTCGGCTGTTCTCAAGCGCCACGTCGGCGCGGGCGCACGGGAATCTCGCGTGAACGGGGGCGCACCGGGACCCGGCCCGGACGCGGGCGTACCGGGATCCGGCGTGCACGCGGGCGTACCGGGATCCGGAGCGCGATCGTCGTCCTCGCGCTGGCCACCCTCGCGTCGGGCTGCGCGGGAGGCGGCGAGAGCGCCGGCCGCGCGGCCCGCCCCGCGCCGGGCCAGCAGCCCGGGAAGGCGGGCCCTCCCGCGGCGCCGCCCGCCCGCGCCCTGCACGCGTACGCCGCCAGGCTCCGCGCCGCGCACCGGGCCCGGCTCGCCGCGGCGAAGCACTGGGGCCTGAAGCAGGTCCCGCTGACACCCCCGGCGCCGCCCGCGCACAAACCGGAGATCACCACCCGCAAGGGCTTCGAGGTCGACGATCACGAGGAACTCGGTCTCCCGCCGGTCTTTACCACCGTCCCGACCGAGGACAGGGTCGTCTTCCTCACCATCGACGACGGCGCCGAGAAGGACCCGGCGTTCCTGCGCATGATGAGCGAGCTGAAGATCCCGTACACCGCCTTCATCAGCGACTACCTGATCAAGGACGACTACGGCTACTTCAAGAAGCTGCAGGACCGGGGCGTGGGCCTGAACAACCACACCCTCCACCACCCCTATCTGCCCGCACTCTCGTACTCCCGCCAGAAGCGCGAGATCTGCGGCATGCAGGACGTGATCGAGGAGCGCTACGGCAAGCGCCCCACCCTCTTCCGGCCGCCCTTCGGCAACTACAACCGGAACACCCTGCGGGCCGCGAAGACCTGCGGTGTGCGTTATGCCCCGCTCTGGGACGAGGAGGTCTTCGTCGACCACTGGGAGTACCGCGAAGAGGACCAGGACCTCCACCCCGGCGACATCGTCCTGAGCCACTTCCGCGGCCGCGGCGACTGGAGGGGCACGATGCCCGACATGGTGCGCCGGTTCCTGAACAAGGTCACGGCGAAGGGCTACGCGGTGGCCCGTCTGGAGGACTACCTGTGAGGACGACGCGCAAGGCCCGCAGGACACGGACGGTCTACAGGACGCGGATGCCGCGGACGAGACGGACGACGCGGGGGCTGCCGTCCGTACTCCTGCTCCTGGTGACCCTCACGACCCTGGCCACCCTGACGGGCTGTGCCCAGTCCGTCGACCCCATCGAACGGCTCGGCAGGAAGGCCGCCGCCCGGGTCCGCCCGCACGGCCAGGCCGGGCAGCAGGCGTACCGCCGCTGGGGCCTGACGGCCCCCCTGGCCCCCGCACCGGACCCTCCCTCCCGCTCCCTGGCGGGCAGTCCGGGATCGGCCGTCCCCCCGGTCGTCGACCACGTGCCGACAGCCGACAGGGTCGTCTTCCTCACCTACGACGACGGCGCCGAACGCGACCCCCGCTTCGTCGACATGGTCCGCGAGCTGCGCCTCCCGGTGAGCATGTTCCTCACCGACAGCGTGGTGGGCCCGGGCTACGCCCACTTCGCCCGCCTCCAGTCCGTCGGCGCCAGCATCCAGAACCACACTCTGGACCACCCGGTCCTGCGCGGTCTGCCGTACGCCGGCCAGCGCGCGGAGATCTGCGGCCAGCAGGACAAGCTCCGCTCCCGCTTCGGCCTGCGCCCCCGCCTCTTCCGTCCTCCCCACGGCACCTACGACGCCACCACCCGCCGCGCCGCCGCCGACTGCGGCATCGCGGCCGTCGTCCTCTGGCGCGCCTCGATGGGCCCCACCGACCTCGCCTACACCCACGGCCCCCGCCACCTCCACCCCGGCGACATCATCGCCGTAGCCCCGGACGAGTCCACGGGCCCGGGCCTGCGCGAGCGGACGACGCGACTACTGCGCCGGGTGCAGGAGCAAGGACTGACGGTGGGCCGACTGGAGGACTACGTCTGAGGGAGGTCGTCGGGAGCGTTGTCCCGGGGGGCTTGCCGCGAGCGCGTTCCACAGCCCCGGCCGTGAGCCGTGTTCCAGCCCGTCCGGCGTTTGAGGACGAGGCCCCTTCAGGGCCGAAGCGGGGGGGCCCGGGGGCGGCAGACCCCAGTGCCGCGCCCACACCGACACCGGCCGACAAGGACACCCACCTGAGCTGAAAACGTGGCCGACGCGCCGCCGGCATTGGCACTCCGCTTGACCGAGTGCTAATCGCGGTCATAGTCTCGCTTCTGGCACTCACCACTGGAGAGTGCCAACAGCGACGGGCAGGTCCGGCACCCGCGACGACGGATCCACCTGGTCGCCACCCCAGACAGTTAGCCCCGTGAGATCTCCGAAGGGGGAGGTCGGATCGTGACGACCACCAGCTCCAAGGTTGCCATCAAGCCGCTCGAGGACCGCATTGTGGTCCAGCCGCTCGACGCCGAGCAGACCACCGCCTCTGGCCTGGTCATCCCGGACACCGCGAAGGAGAAGCCCCAGGAGGGGGCTGTCCTCGCGGTGGGCCCGGGTCGCTTCGAGAACGGCGAGCGCCTGCCGCTCGACGTCAAGGTCGGCGACGTCGTTCTGTACAGCAAGTACGGCGGCACCGAGGTGAAGTACAACGGCGAGGAGTACCTCGTCCTCTCGGCTCGCGACGTGCTCGCGATCATCGAGAAGTAATTCACCCAGATTTGCAGTGAACTGCGCTCCTGGCCCCGCGTCTTTGTGAAGCCGGGAGCTGGGGGCGCAGTTCGTTTCTCCCACGTTTTCCGAGAGGGCTGAACCGCTCCCATGGCGAAGATCCTGAAGTTCGACGAGGACGCCCGTCGCGCCCTCGAGCGCGGCGTCAACAAGCTTGCCGACACGGTCAAGGTGACGATCGGCCCCAAGGGCCGCAACGTCGTCATCGACAAGAAGTTCGGCGCCCCCACCATCACCAACGACGGTGTCACGATCGCCCGCGAGGTCGAGCTCGACGACCCGTACGAGAACCTCGGTGCGCAGCTGGTGAAGGAGGTGGCGACCAAGACCAACGACATCGCGGGTGACGGTACGACCACCGCCACCGTGCTCGCCCAGGCGCTGGTCCGCGAGGGCCTGAGGAACGTCGCCGCGGGTGCCTCCCCGGCCGCCCTGAAGAAGGGCATCGACGCCGCGGTCAAGGCCGTGTCCGAGGAGCTCCTCGCGACCGCCCGACCGATCGAGGACAAGGCCGACATCGCCGCCGTCGCCGCGCTCTCCGCGCAGGACACGCAGGTCGGCGAGCTCATCGCCGAGGCGATGGACAAGGTCGGCAAGGACGGTGTCATCACCGTCGAGGAGTCCAACACCTTCGGTCTGGAGCTGGACTTCACCGAGGGCATGGCCTTCGACAAGGGCTACCTGTCGCCGTACTTCGTGACGGACCAGGAGCGCATGGAGGCCGTCCTCGAGGACCCCTACATCCTCATCAACCAGGGCAAGATCTCCTCCATCGGCGACCTGCTGCCGCTGCTGGAGAAGGTCATCCAGACCAACTCCTCCCGTCCGCTGCTGATCATCGCCGAGGACCTCGAGGGCGAGGCCCTGTCGACCCTGGTCGTGAACAAGATCCGCGGTACCTTCAACGCGGTCGCGGTCAAGGCCCCCGGCTTCGGTGACCGCCGCAAGGCGATGCTGCAGGACCTGGCCGTCCTCACCGGCGCCACGGTCATCTCCGAAGAGGTCGGCCTCAAGCTCGACCAGGTCGGCGTCGACGTGCTCGGCTCCGCCCGCCGCGTCACCGTCACCAAGGACGACACCACGGTCGTCGACGGTGCCGGCGACTCCTCCGAGGTCCAGGGCCGCGTCGGCCAGATCAAGGCCGAGATCGAGAACACCGACTCCGACTGGGACCGCGAGAAGCTCCAGGAGCGCCTCGCGAAGCTGGCCGGCGGCGTGTGCGTGATCAAGGTCGGCGCCGCCACCGAGGTGGAGCTGAAGGAGAAGAAGCACCGTCTCGAGGACGCCATCTCCGCGACCCGCGCCGCGGTCGAGGAGGGCATCGTCTCCGGTGGTGGCTCCGCTCTGGTCCACGCCGCCAAGGTGCTCGAGGGCGGCCTGGGCAAGACCGGCGACGAGGCCACCGGTGTCGCCGTGGTCCGCCGCGCCGTGGTCGAGCCGCTGCGCTGGATCGCCGAGAACGCGGGCCTCGAGGGCTACGTCATCACCTCCAAGGTCGCCGAGCTCGACAAGGGCCAGGGCTTCAACGCCGCGACCGGCGAGTACGGCGACCTGGTCAAGGCCGGCGTCATCGACCCGGTCAAGGTCACCCGCTCCGCCCTGGAGAACGCCGCGTCCATCGCCTCCCTCCTCCTGACGACCGAGACCCTGGTCGTCGAGAAGAAGGAAGAGGAGGAGCCGGCCGCCGCGGGCCACGGCCACGGCCACTCCCACTGACGTAACACGTCGGTACCACCGACCCGGGCCGACACTCACCGGCCCAGGTCGGTACGCACGGCAGACCGAGGCCCGGCACCCTGCAGACAAGAGGTGCCGGGCCTCGGCGTTTCCTGTGCCCGGCCTCTACTGCTCCAGCGCGTCCAGGGCTCCCAGCTGCTCCATCAGCCCCAGCCGGTCGTACTGCCACCAGGCCTCGACGATCTTCCCGTCCTCCCTGCACCGGAAGACGGTCGTCCCGGTCATGGAGACCTGCTTCCCGGTCGCCGGGATCCCCATGAAGTCGCCCTTGTGGGTGCCGCGCCAGGTCCACCGGTTGCACACGCGGTCACCCTGCTCGATCTGGTCGTCGAGGGAGAAGGCGAAGTCGAAGCCGCTCCGCCACATCCCGATCTCCCGGCGCATCGCGTCCATCCCCATGGTGTCCTGCTCGTTGGCGGGATCGTGGTCGTGATACTCCTCGGCCATCAGACCGTCCAGCGGCGGCAGTTCACCCCGCATGCCGATCGTCTCGAAGAACCGCCGTGCCGTCCCGGCGTACAACTGCTCGTCCCGTACGACGTCGAGATCCGTGAAAGTCGGCAGCTCGTCACACAGGGCGACCAGCTCCCGGAAGACCTTGTCGGTCTCCGGAAGGTTCGAGTTCCGCATCGCCTCCTCGTACGACGGGAACTCCACGATCTCGATGAAGTGCGACGCGTCGGAGCGGTCCTTGCCGACCACCGCGTGCGTCGCGGTCCGCTTGCCCCTGGTCTGTTCGACCCATGTGTCCATCAGCCGGTCCATCTCGTCGAACCGGCTGGTCCTGCAGTCGATGAGCTGTACGAACGTCATGACGCCGCCTCCGGCCCCCCTGGGTCCGGTCTTCGCACGCCCATTTTCCCACCGGAGCGCCGACGTCACCCGTCCACCGCGAGGGCTTCTACCGAGGCCCGTACTTCCGGCCGGTCTTCGAACTGATCCCGCCCAGCAGCGCGCGGGGCGTCACCTTCACCAGGCCCATCAGCGCCTTGTAGCGCGGGTCGGGGATCGACAGCGACTTCCCGCGCGCCAGGTCGTGCAGCGCCGCAGCGACCAGCTTGTCCGCGTCCAGCCACATCCAGCCCGGGATGTTGTCCGTGCCCATCCCGGCCCGCTCGTGGAACTCCGTGCGCACGAACCCCGGGCACAGCGCCATCAGCCGCACCCCGCTGCCCGCCAGGTCCTTCGCCGCACCCTGCGTGAACTGCACGACCCACGCCTTGGACGCCCCGTACGTCCCACGCGGCACGAAGGCCGCCACCGAGGCCACGTTGACGACACCCCCGCGGCCGCGCTCCCGCATCGCCGTCGTCGCCGCGGACGTCAGTCGCAGCACCGCCTCGCAGTGCACCTTGAGCATCTTCAACTCGTCGGCCATGGACACGTCGAGGTAGCGGCCCTTGTTGCCGAAGCCGGCGTTGTTGACCAGCAGGTCGACGGGGTTCTTGCGGTTGCCGAGCCGGGTGGCCACCGCCTCGATGCCCTCGTCCGTGGCGAGGTCGGCGGTCAGCACCTCCGCCTCGATGCCGTGCCGGTCGTGCAACTCGGTCGCCTGCTCGCGCAGCCGCTTGGTGTCCCGTGCGACGAGGACGAGATCATGCCCGTCCGCCGCCAGTCTGCGCGCGAACGCGGCACCGATACCCGCGGTCGAACCCGTAATCAGAGCCGTTGTCATGGGGCAAGGTTAGTGACCCGGAGTGCGGCCGTCCGTTCCCTGCACCCGGCCTCCCGAAGGTGAAGACGTCGTGCGCACGCCCGCACACTCAGTCCCGCGCCCCCTCCCGCGCACCGCGTCCCGCGCCCCCTCCCGCAGACTCCGTTCCGCGCCCCTCTCGCGACCCCGGCTCACCCTCCGGCCCCTCCTTCCGGCTCCGGGCAGATATCGCGCGCCTCGCTTTCCCGGCCCGGGCGGGCGAGAAACGGTGGGTGGGTGGGTGTCGTGACGATGCCGTGTCCGTAGCTGGTCGGCCGGTCGGCCCGCCCGCTCACCCCGGCCCGCTCGCTCACCGTACGGCCCCGCCCGGTCCGGCCCGAAGGTCAAAGCGCCGACGCATTATTCGCGTACTTACCCAAGGCTCGCTTATGCTCGGAGAATGATCGAGGCCCGTCATCTCCGTGTCCTGCGTGCCGTGGCCGCCGCCGGCTCCTTCTCGGCGGCCGGGCGCGAACTGGGCTGCACCCAGCCGGCCGTCAGCCAGCAGATGAAGGCCCTCGAGGCGTCCGTCGGCACGCCCCTGCTGATCCGCAGCGGACGCGAGATGCGTCTGACCCAGGCGGGAGAGGCGCTCGTCCGCCACGCGGCCGGCATCCTGTCCGGGCTGACCGCCGCCGAGGAGGAGGTCGCCGCCATCGCCGGGCTGCGCGCCGGCCGGGTCCGGCTGGTGTCCTTCCCCAGCGGCAGCTCCACCCTCGTCCCCACCGCCCTCGCCGCCCTGCGCGCGGCCCACCCCGGCACCCGGGTCTCTTTGGAGGAGGCCGAACCGCCGCGGTCCGTCGAGCTGCTTCGCGAGGGCGACTGCGACATCGCCCTCGCCTTCCGCTACGAACGCGCGACGGGCGCCGGCGAGGCCGAGCAGGCCGGCGAAGGCGAATGGGACGACCTGGTCGTGCGGCCGCTGCTGACGGACCGTCTCGTCGCCCTCGTGCCCGAACGGCACCGCCTCGCGCGCACGGAACCCGCCGGGTCGATCGCCATCGGCGATCTCGCCGCCGAGCCGTGGATCGCCGGCTGCCCGCGGTGCCGAGGCCAGTTGGTCCAGGTGTGTGAGAGCGCAGGCTTCACGCCCCGCATCGACTTCGCGACCGACGACTATCCGGCGGTGGTCGGTCTGGTGGGCGCCGGTCTCGGCGTCGCCGTCCTGCCCCAGCTCGCGATCGAGTCCGTCCGGCCCCGTGGCGCCCGCGCGGTGACGCTGGAACCGGCCGTGCGCCGGGAGATCGTCGCGCTCACCCTGCCCGATCTGGCCCAGGTACCGGCGGTGGCGGCCACGCTGGAGCAGCTGGGACGGGCGGCGTCCCTCATCGGCTGACGGCAGCCGACGACGAGCGACGAAAGTCGACCGGCCGGAGCAGAAGAACCGAAGACGAGCGACCTGGAAGGCGACCGCCCGAAGGCGACCGGCCGAAGTCGACCGGCCGAAGCGAGCGCCCGAAGCGAGCAGATGAAAAAGACGGCGGGCTCGCGTGTGCGTGCCCGCCATTTTTCGGGATTCTGCTCACAAAGTTTCGAAGAAACGTTCCTTCATGTGTTCGACGAAGCATCCCCGGCGCCCGACGACGCCGACACCAGGCGATTGCGCGCCCGGCCCATGAGCTCTTCGCGCTCGTCCTCGGTCAACCCGCCCCAGACGCCGTACGGCTCACGTACCGCCAACGCGTGTGCCGCGCACTGCGCACGGACCGGGCACCTCATGCAGACCTCCTTGGCCGAGTTCTCTCGAGCGCTCCGAGCCGCCCCGCGCTCACCCTCCGGATGGAAGAAGAGCGAACTGTCCACCCCGCGGCAGGCAGCCAGGAGCTGCCAGTCCCACAGGTCGGCGTTCGGTCCGGGAAGGCGGGAGAAATCTGCCATTACGTGACCCCTTGTAGCCGTTCAGAGCGGATACGGTGCCCACGACCGTACAACTACGATCTAAGGAGATGAAAATATGACTCATTGCGAATCTAGCCTCAGACACCAGTAAAAGGGAAGAAATAGGGCCATATGGGGCATGGGTTGTGATGAAAGCTTGAGGGTCCGTGTGGTTGCCTCCTCCGTATCCGCGCCCTCACGTAGAGTGCCGAAGAATGCATGCGGCCCCGTAACTCTTTCGAGTGACCGTCGTTGAGAGTGCGGTGGCGGTTGAAAACACAAACGCTCGGGCAGGCGTCCGAGACGGTCGACCGCACAGGTGACGATTCGTAACAGCCTGGAGGCACAAGGTGACGCGCATCAGCTGCGGAGGGCGGCCATGACTTCCGTCCTCGTCTGCGACGACTCCCCGCTTGCCCGAGAGGCGCTCCGCCGCGCGGTCGCGACCGTGCCCGGCGTCGAGCGCGTGACGACGGCGGCCAACGGCGAGGAAGTCCTCCGCCGCTGGGGTGCCGACCGCTCGGACCTGATTCTGATGGACGTACGCATGCCCGGACTGGGCGGCGTCGAGACCGTACGGCGGCTGCTGTCCGCCGATCCCGGGGCCCGCATCATCATGCTGACCGTCGCCGAGGACCTCGACGGCGTCGCCCTCGCGGTGGCCGCCGGCGCCCGCGGGTACCTGCACAAGGACGCCTCGCGCGCGGAGTTGCGCGCGACCGTCACCCAGGCCCTGGCCGACCCGACCTGGCGGCTCGCCCCGCGCCGGCTGCGCTCGGCCGAGATGGGCGCGGCGCCCACACTCACCGCGCGTGAGATCCAGGTCCTGGAGGGCATGAGCCACGGCCGCTCCAACGCGGAGATCGGCCGTGAGCTGTTCCTCTCCGAGGACACCGTCAAGACGCACGCCAGGCGGCTGTTCAAAAAGCTCGGCGCCTCCGACCGCGCGCACGCCGTGGCGCTCGGTTTCCGATGGGGACTGGTCCGTTAGGAGCCGTTCCCTTGCCGCCCGTCCCCGCCTGCCCGTCCCTGCGGTCCGAGACCGGTCCGGAGGGGGCGGGTCCTGGCCCGTCCGACGGATCCGAGCGGGTTCGGGTGACATCCGTCATTCAGTGAGGGGAGCGGGGCCATGAGAGAACCTCCCTGCTCAGGCGCGGTTTGGTGGCCCGGAGAGGGCCCCTCCCGCCGCCCGGCGGGAGGGAGCGGCGCAGGCTCTCGCAGGGTGCCCGCTGCTCGTTTCGCCGCGGATGCCGCATCCTTGAGGTGTGGAGTTACTCGGGGACGAGTCGGTCGAGCGGGAGGGGAGGGCGCAGGGGATGAGTTCCGGCGCACCTGCTCATAACGCTTCGGTGCACAACGACGGGCACGGTGCCGCGACCCCTCCGGCCGCAGGGCACCATGGACCGATGCGCGATGACGAGGCGGTCACTGCCGTGGGGACGATCGGGGCACTCGTCCATCGCGCCGTGGACGGGGACGAGCAGGCCACCCACGACCTGCTGGCCCATGTCCACCCCCTGGCACTGCGCTACTGCCGTACCCGGCTGTCCCGGCTGCCGGGCGACGCGCGCCACTTCGTGGAGGACCTCGCCCAGGAGGTCTGCGTGGCGGTTCTTCTCGCGCTGCCGCGCTACCGGGACACCGGCAGGCCCTTCGAGGCCTTCGTCTTCGCCATCGCCGCGCACAAGGTCGCCGACCTCCAGCGCGCCGCGATGCGCCACCCGGGCTCGACGGCGGTCCCTTCCGACGAGATGCCCGAACGGCCGGACGACTCGCTCGGCCCCGAGGAGCGCGCCCTGCTCAGCAGCGATGCCGAGTGGGCGAAGAAGCTGATGGCCAATCTGCCCGAGAACCAGCGGGAACTGCTCCTGCTGCGGATCGCGGTGGGCCTCACGGCCGAGGAGACCGGCCAGATGTTGGGAATGTCACCCGGGGCCGTCCGAGTGGCCCAGCACCGGGCGCTGAGCAGGCTGCGGGCGCTCGCCGAGCAGTAGTCGGCCCCAGTCGGCCCCTCGGGACAGGCGCGGATGAACAGGGCGCCGGTCGTTTCCGTACGAACATACGAAGCCCGGAGTCCCGCTCGACCGTGGAATTCGTGGAATTCGAGAGGTGCGCTTCCCGTTAGCATGGACATCCGCACCGATCAAGGCCATTTGGGGAAGGTGTCATGACTGCCAACGTCGACGGAGTGCCCGGAAAATTCGCGACCCTCGGGCTGACCTACGACGACGTGCTGCTGCTGCCGGGCTCGTCGGACATGGCTCCCGACGAGATCGACACCGCCTCGTACGTCTCCAAGAACGTGCGGGTGAACATCCCGCTCCTGTCCGCCGCGATGGACAAGGTCACCGAGTCGCGCATGGCGATCGCGATGGCCCGTCAGGGCGGCGTCGGGGTGCTGCACCGCAACCTCTCCATCGAGGACCAGGCCAACCAGGTCGACCTCGTCAAGCGCTCCGAGTCCGGCATGGTGACCGACCCGATCACCATCCACCCGGAGGCCACGCTCGCCGAGGCCGACGCGCTGTGCGGCAAGTTCCGCATCAGCGGCGTCCCGGTGACCGACGGCAACAAGCGACTGCTCGGCATCGTCACCAACCGCGACATGGCCTTCGAGACCGACCGCACGCGCCGCGTGCACGAGGTCATGACGCCGATGCCGCTGGTCACCGGCAAGGTCGGCATCTCCGGTGTCGAGGCCATGGAGCTGCTGCGCAAGCACAAGATCGAGAAGCTTCCGCTGGTCGACGACGAGGGCGCCCTCAAGGGCCTGATCACGGTCAAGGACTTCGTCAAGGCGGAGAAGTACCCGCACGCCGCGAAGGACTCCGAGGGCCGGCTGCTGGTCGGCGCCGCGGTCGGCGTCGCCGGTGACTCCTTCGAGCGGGCCCAGGCACTGATCGAGCGCGGTGTCGACTTCATCGTCGTGGACACCGCCCACGGCCACTCGCGGCTCGTCGGCGACATGATCGCCAAGATCAAGTCGAACCACACGCGTGTGGACGTCATCGGAGGCAACATCGCCACCCGCGACGGAGCCAAGTCCCTGGTGGACGCGGGCGCCGACGCCATCAAGGTCGGCGTCGGTCCGGGCTCCATCTGTACGACCCGCGTGGTCGCCGGCATCGGTGTCCCGCAGGTCACCGCCATCTACGAGGCCGCGCTGGCCGCCAAGGAGGCCGGGGTCCCGGTCATCGGCGACGGTGGCCTCCAGTACTCCGGTGACATCGCCAAGGCCCTGGTCGCCGGCGCCGACACGGTGATGCTGGGCTCGCTGCTCGCGGGCTGCGAGGAGTCGCCGGGCGAGCTGCTGTTCATCAACGGCAAGCAGTTCAAGTCGTATCGCGGCATGGGTTCCCTGGGCGCCATGCAGACCCGTGGCGAGCGCAAGTCGTTCTCCAAGGACCGCTACTTCCAGGAGGGCGTCGCCTCCGACGAGCAGCTAATTCCCGAGGGCATCGAGGGCCAGGTGCCCTACCGCGGCCCCCTGTCCTCCGTCGTCCACCAGCTCGTCGGCGGTCTGCGCCAGTCGATGTTCTACGTCGGTGGCCGGACCGTCCCGGAGCTCCAGGACAACGGCCGCTTCGTCCGGATCACGTCCGCGGGTCTCAAGGAGAGCCACCCGCACGACATCCAGATGACGGTCGAGGCGCCGAACTACAGCCGCAAGTGATCCCGACGCGCGCGTGAAGCGTGCGCGAGGCATGCCAAGGGCGGTCCCGGAGACTCGGGGCCGCCCTTGTCGTACCCGTCGGCGATACTGGAAGACGCTGCAACGCATCAGGGAAAGGCCACACACGTGACTGAGATCGAGATCGGGCGCGGCAAGCGCGGCCGCCGGGCGTACGCCTTCGACGACATCGCCGTCGTCCCCAGCCGCCGTACGCGGGACCCGAAGGAGGTCTCGATCGCCTGGCAGATCGACGCCTACCGGTTCGAGCTGCCCTTCCTGGCCGCTCCCATGGACTCGGTCGTCTCCCCGGCCACCGCCATCCGCATCGGCGAGCTGGGCGGCCTCGGCGTCCTCAACCTCGAGGGCCTGTGGACCCGGCACGAGGACCCGCAGTCACTGCTCGACGAGATCGTCGAGCTGGACGCGGACACCGCGACCCGCCGCCTCCAGGAGATCTACGCGGCCCCCATCAGGGAAGAGCTGATCGGGCAGCGCATCAAGGAGGTGCGCGACTCGGGCGTGGTCACCGCTGCCGCGCTCTCCCCGCAGCGCACGGCCCAGTTCTCCAAGGCCGTCGTGGACGCGGGCGTGGACATCTTCGTCATCCGCGGCACGACCGTCTCGGCGGAGCACGTCTCCGGTTCGCACGAGCCGCTGAACCTGAAGCAGTTCATCTACGAGCTCGACGTCCCGGTGATCGTCGGCGGCTGCGCCACCTACACGGCGGCCCTGCACCTGATGCGCACGGGCGCGGCGGGCGTGCTGGTCGGCTTCGGCGGCGGCGCGGCGCACACCACGCGCAACGTGCTGGGCATCCAGGTCCCGATGGCGACGGCGGTCGCCGACGTGGCGGCGGCCCGCCGTGACTACATGGACGAGTCCGGCGGCCGGTATGTGCACGTGATCGCGGACGGCAGCGTCGGCTGGTCCGGCGACCTGGCCAAGGCGATCGCCTGCGGCGCCGACGCGGTGATGATGGGCTCGCCGCTCGCGCGCGCGACCGACGCGCCGGGCCGCGGCCACCACTGGGGCATGGAGGCCGTCAACGAGGAGCTGCCGCGCGGGCAGAAGGTCGACCTCGGCACGGTCGGCACCATCGAGGAGGTCCTCACGGGCCCGTCGCACACGCCCGACGGCTCGATGAACCTCTTCGGCGCGCTGCGTCGCGCCATGGCCACCACCGGCTACAGCGAGCTGAAGGAGTTCCAGCGCGTCGAGGTGACGGTGGCGGACTCGGTGCACCGCCGGTAGTTCCGCAGGACGTCGGCCGACGGCAGGGGCCCGGCCCCCACCACCCGGGGGGGGGGCCGCCCCCCGAGGATATCCCCCGGGGGCCGGGCGGGGGGGGGGGGGTGGGGGGGCGCGGGGGGGGTCGGGGCCAGAGCTGATAAAAAA
>NZ_JBHWUU010000134.1:0-14558 GCF_042737375.1 Streptomyces sp. NPDC060000 | reverse complement strand
GTTTACCAAAAAAATTTATTTACAAACGCCCGGGCCCCCGTATTTTTTTCGCGGGGCCCCCGGCCTCAGGACATACGGGCGTCAGCCGGCCGTAACACCCTTGGGCAGTTCCGCGCCGTCGTCCGGAGCGGCGCCGACCGCGCTGTCCGTCCCGGGGGCGTGGGATTCCTGGCCGACGTTGCGTGCCTCCGCCTTCAGCGCGAGGTCGGTGACCGCGCGGTCGAACTGCTGGAGCGAGGTGGGCTCGTCCGGTCCGAGCAGGTACTCCTTGAGTTCCTTGCGGTCCTTGGCCAGCGGATCGGCGGCCGGGTCGCGGACCGCGTCCAGCAGCTGGTCCAGCCCGGCGGCGCTGTTGCTGAGGATCACGGCCGCGCGCACGGCGGTGTTCTGCCGCCTGAACTCCTCGGCGCCCAGCTCCGCGGAGTCCGCGACCGCATACGGTTTGCCGCTCGCGATGAAGTCGGAGACCACGCTGGAGATGTCGGAGACCATCGCGTCGGAGGCGTTGAAGCAGTCGTACAGACGGGGTTCGGTACCGGTGATCACCCGGTGCTCGAAGGAGGGGAAGGAGCGCCAGTAGGCCTCGTTCCACTCGGCGCGCAGCCGGGCGGCCTCCTCGTGCTTGCGGACGTCGACGATGCCGTCGCGGCTCGTCACGGCCTCGTCGGCGCGCTCGTCGAACGCGAGGGAGAGACCGTCCAGCCGGGCTTTGAGACGGGTCAGTTCGGCCTTGGCCTTGGCCTGGGCCGCCGGGTCCGCTGTGAAGCGGGGGTCGCCCGCGCGCTGGGCGGCGGCCTTCTTGATCAGGGCGGTGATCCGCCGGTGCGCGGCGCCCGCCTTGGCGCTGCGGGTGCCGGTGAAGGGATGCGGCTTGTAAAGGACGCGGACCGGGGGCTCGGCCGCGATCAGCTTCTTCACGATGTTCTCGCCGGCCAGCAGGAGCGAGGTGTTGCCCGGGTTGTCGTCCCAGCCCTCCCAGGTGGGCGCGTACAGCACCGTCGGGCAGTGGCCGTCGGCGGCTCCGCCGCGGGGTCCCACCGGCGCGGCGTCCGCGGTCCTGATCGGCGCCAGCTGCGGGCGGCCGACCTCCACGATGTCCTCGTCGCGGATGCCGACGTCGGCGATGGCGTAGCGGTCGCGGCCCGCGCGGCCGGCGGTCCACACCTCGTCGTAGACCTTGCTGAACGGGTTGACGCTGGCGAGCTTGTCGCTGTCGCCGTGGCCGATGAAGACGTGCTTCATGGTCGGCACCCGCAGCAGGTGGATGTTCTTGCCGACGTTCGCGCAGTACAACGCGACCCGCACCATGGACAGGTCCATGTTCATCAGGTGCACCCCCCCGGGCACGCAGACGACGGGGACCGAGGTGGGCGCCATCTTCTCCAGGACGGTGCGCTCACGCAGGATGACCAGGGGCCGGGACTCCATCTGCTCCATGGTCTCCAGCCACATGTTGACCTGGTAGGCGGAGTCGTCGGAGCCGGAGAAGTACAGCACCGTCTGCGGCCGGTACTCGCGCAGCCAGGCGCTGACGATGCCCAGGACCTTGTCGGCCTTCGGCGGCAGCCGCTTCGCCCGCAGGTGCGGCACCAGCGCGAGCACGTACAGCCCGCCCACGCCCAGGGTGACGGCGATGCCGACGAAGCCCGGGAGCACGGAGTCGCCGATCGCGCAGACGAGCAGGCCCACGACCGCCGCGAGGTCGAGGTGGAGCATCTTCACGGTGGCCTTGTTCAGCAGGGCGCGCGGCGGGGCGTCCGGTATGCGCAGCCTGGAGGCCAGGTCGACGTTCCTGGTCACGACCGGCATCTGGCGGCGCTTGCCGATCAGGGCGACCAGCGCGCCGTGCGGGGCCTGGAGGCCGAAGAACACCGTGAAGCACGCGATCGCCGCGTAGAAGACCGGCTCCTGGGAGAGGTCGAGTCTCGCCAGCAGCAGGATCAGCAGCAGTTCGCGGACCAGGAACCGGGTGGACAGACCGGCCCGCACCTTGCCCAGGAGGCCGATGAGGCGACTGCCCTTGCGGTGGAGGTAGAGGTCCGCCAGGTACGTCACGGCGGCCGCGGCGGCGAAGGCGGGGGCGCTCGGGACGAGCGCGGCCGCCATGAGGCCGGGGTAGCCCAGCATCATGAGGACCGCCGCGGCCAGTTCGGCCGCGCTGCCCACCCGGGCCACGCGAATAGCGGTGGATATCACGGAGAAACCTGCTCTGGGAGGGGGCCGATCATAGGTACTAAAAGTCCGGAAAGTCCTTTGTGAAGGTTTCGGGAATTTTACGGATTCAGGCCTCTGTGAATTCTCCGTAAACAGGGAGCCACAGAGGCCTGAAAATTCGATGGCTATTTACGACGGATTATGCCACGCCATCCTGTCGGTCGAGCACTCCGGCCAGCGCCTGCTCGAAGT
This sequence comes from Streptomyces sp. NPDC060000, assembly GCF_042737375.1. Lineage (NCBI taxonomy): Bacteria > Bacillati > Actinomycetota > Actinomycetes > Kitasatosporales > Streptomycetaceae > Streptomyces > Streptomyces sp. NPDC060000. The sequence goes on along the minus strand of NZ_JBHWUU010000134.1, from coordinate 12,152 downwards.
CCGAAGCCCGGCCGGCGGCCGCCGTCGGGTCCTGCTGGCGGACGTCGATGACATGCCCGGTGAGCTCGGAGAGCAGCACGTCGAGCGAGGTACGGGCGACGGCCTCGGAGGAGAGCAGGCTGCCCGAGGGCTCCTGACCGAAGGCCTTGGTGCGCATGGGCGTCGCCGTGCGCTCCGGGTTCACGCAGTTCACCCGGACGCCGTCACCGGCCCACTCGTCGGACAGCGCCTGGGTGAGGTTCACCATGGCCGCCTTGGTCGAGGAGTACAGGCTGTACTCCGCGCGGCCGCGGGTGTAGCTGCTGGAGGTGTACAGCAGCAGCTGGCCCTTCGTTTCCGCCAGGTACTTGTACGCCGAACGAGCGATCTGCACCGGTGCCAGGTAGTTGACCTTCAGCGCTTCCTCGATGGTCGCGTTGTCGGTCTCGGCCAGCTTGCCGATGCGCAGCACGCCCGCGGTGTTGACGACGTAGTCGATCCGCCCGGTCTCGCTGTAGGCCTTGGACAGGGCGTCGTCCACCTCCTCCGGGTTCTCCACGTGCGTGCCGGTGGTGGAGCGGCCCAGGGCGTAGACCTTGGCGCCGTAGGACCCGGCGAGCTCGGCGATGTCCTTGCCGATGCCGTACGAACCGCCGAAGACGACCACGGTCTTGCCGGTGAGCAGCTCGCGGTAGACCTCCTCGCCGTTCTGTTCGGGGGTGGCGGAGGAGGCCAGTTGGAAGAGCTTGTCGGCGATGAAGACGTCGACCGGCTGGGTCACCTTCATGTTGTACTCGTCGCCCGCCACGACATGGATCGGCACGTCCGGCAGGTAGCGCAGCACGACGGTGCAGTCGTCGGTGGCCTGGAAGTTGGGGTCGCCCGCCGCCACCTCGTAGGCCCGGCGGATGGTGGACAGCTTGAACGCCTGCGGGGTCTGGCCGCGGCGCAGCCTGGAGCGGTCCGGGATCTCGGTGATGAACTCGCCGTCCTCGCCGTGCGTGCGCGTGACGATGATGGTGTCCGCGGACGGGATGGCGACGTCGACGGCCTGGTAGCGCTCCAGCGCCGTGACGCAGTCGTCGATGACGCGCCGTGAGAGCAGGGGGCGCACGGCGTCGTGGAAGAGAACGTTGAGGTCCTCACCCTCGGCCAGCCCCTCGCCCAGGGCGGCGATGGCGCGCTCGGTCGTCTCGTTCCGCGTGGAACCGCCCTCGATGATCTTCCGGACCTTGGTGAACCCGGCCTTGGACACGATCTTCTCGATGTCGGGCACATAGCCCGGCGCCATCAGCACGATGATGTCGTCGACCGAGTCGGCCTTCTCGAAGGTGGTCAGCGTGTGCTCGATGACTGCCTTGCCGGCGATCTTCAGCAGCTGCTTGGGGATCGACAGACCCACGCGCTGGCCGGTGCCACCGGCCAGGATCACTGCGGTGGTGCGGGGCTTGGCTATGTGCTGGGACACAGAGGACCTACCTTGGGGCGACAGGGAACGGGGAAATGGTCCCACTTGCGGTTACCGCGATGCAAGGTGAGCGCCGTTCGCTGCAAATGTGCACGCAACCTGGCATTCACCTTGCGCCTGAGGCGATTGCCAAGACTCCGACGCGGCTTCCCACGGATGGTCCCTGGAAATCCTGTGAGTTACTACACAGGCAGTATGGCATTGCCGAGAGTGACGAAATGACGCGAACAGGCGCGCGACCTGAGGCCGTCGGCTAGCACCGAACGGTGTCGACGCCGCCGCAGCACCGTCTCGGCGCCGCCTCAGCCGTTTCGGGCAGCGGTGCCCGAGGACCCGCACCAGCTCCTCCGAAGCAGTCTGGTGCACCGCGCGTGCCGCGGCCCCTGCCGGGCGCCCCAGCCGCCGCCGCAAGCGCCCCGTACAGGGCCTGGGCGGCCACCTCCGGCGCGATCCGAGCCTCGCCAGGGCCTGCCCGGCGCGCCTGGGGGCGGCGGACAGCAGGGCCGGGTCGCCGATCGCCCGCACGCCCGTCAGCCCGACCCGGCCGGCCGACTCGGCGCCGGTCCCGACGGCCGCCCGGACGGCCCGGTCAGGGGTGCGGATCTTCACGTCGAGTGAGGTGGGACTGCACGTGTTCTTCATATGCATGACCGCGCCGTTGCGAACCAGCCGGAATAGAGCTCGTCGGGGAGACCATTACCGCGGAATTCCTTGCCGAGGGTGCGCGGCATTTCGGTCTCGACAGTGGTGAGAGAGCGATTCGCCGTGTCCGCAACGGGCTGGAGCCTGGGGCGCAGATGAGTCCCCCCGTTCCGGTCAGGGGTTTCTCACGCCGGCGTTTCACACCTGCCGGCATCCGGGGCCGGTAACGGAAACGGCGAGGCGGAGCCCCCTTGAAACAGGACCCGCCTCGCCGCATCGGTGCGACCGGTGAGGGAGGACTCAGAAGGGCTCGAAGCCCTCGAACTCCTGGGCCGCCTCGTCGCGTTCGGCCTGCTTGTCCCGGCGGCGCTGGGTCGCGGGGCGCGGCTCCTCGAAGCGGTGGTCCTCGCCCCGGCGGCCGAGCATCTCGGCGCCGGCCGTCACGGACGGCTCCCAGTCGAAGACGACCGCGTTGTCCTCGGGGCCGATGGCGACGCCGTCGCCGCCGCGGGCGCCCGACTTCATCAACGCGTCCTCCACACCGAGGCGGTTGAGCCGGTCGGCGAGATAACCGACGGCCTCGTCGTTGCTGAAGTCGGTCTGCCGCACCCAGCGTTCGGGCTTCTCGCCCCGGACGCGGAACAGGCCGTCCTCCTCCTGCGTGACGGTGAAGCCGGTGTCGTCGACCGCCTTCGGACGGATGACGATCCGGGTCGCCTCCTCCTTCGGCTTGGCCGCGCGCGCCGCGCCCACCATCTCGGCGACGGCGAAGGACAGCTCCTTCAGACCCAGGTGGGCGACCGCCGACACCTCGAAGACGCGGTAGCCGCGCGCCTCCAGATCCGGGCGGACCATCTCGGCGAGGTCCTTGCCGTCCGGTACGTCGATCTTGTTCAGCACCACGAGTCGCGGCCGGTTGCCGAGGCCGCCGTACTGCTTGAGCTCCTCCTCGATCATGTCGAGGTCGGAGAGCGGGTCGCGCTCGGACTCCAGGGTCGCCGTGTCCAGCACGTGCACGAGGACGCTGCACCGCTCGACGTGGCGCAGGAACTCCAGGCCCAGGCCCTTGCCCTGGCTGGCGCCCGGGATCAGGCCGGGCACGTCGGCGATCGTGTAGACGGTGGAGCCGGCCGTCACCACGCCCAGGTTCGGGACGAGGGTCGTGAACGGGTAGTCCGCGATCTTCGGCTTTGCGGCGGACAGGACGGAGATCAGCGAGGACTTGCCCGCGCTCGGGTAGCCGACGAGGGCCACGTCGGCGACCGTCTTCAGCTCCAGGACGATGTCCTGGAGGTCACCGGGCACACCGAGCAGCGCGAAGCCGGGCGCCTTGCGGCGGGCCGAGGACAGCGCCGCGTTGCCCAGGCCGCCGCGACCGCCCTGGGCGGCGACGTACGAGGTGCCGTGGCCGACCAGGTCGGCCAGCACGTTGCCGGCCTTGTCCTGGATGACCGTGCCGTCCGGGACCGGCAGGATCAGGTCCTGGCCGTCCTTGCCGGAGCGGTTGCCGCCCTCACCGGGCTTGCCGTTGGTGGCGCTGCGGTGGGGCTTGTGGTGGTAGTCGATGAGCGTGGTGACCGACTGGTCGACGACCAGGATCACATCGCCGCCGCGGCCGCCGTTGCCCCCGTCGGGGCCACCGAGCGGCTTGAACTTCTCACGGTGGACGGAGGCACAGCCGTGGCCTCCGTTACCCGCGGCGACATGCAGTTCGACGCGGTCCACGAAGGTGGTCATGGTGGGTGCCTCCAGCACTACGAAAACGTCAGGGTCGAGCTATTGCTCTGTCTACTGCTCTAACACGCGAAAGGCGGACCCGCCTTCCCCGAAGGGAAGTGAGGTCCGCCTCGCGAAACGTTCGGTCAAGCCGTGAATCAGGTACTGATTCAGGCGACCGGAACGATGTTCACGACCTTGCGGCCACGGTGGGTGCCGAACTGCACCGAACCGGCCTCAAGGGCGAACAGCGTGTCGTCGCCGCCACGGCCGACGCCCGCGCCGGGGTGGAAGTGCGTGCCACGCTGGCGGACCAGGATCTCACCCGCGTTGACGACCTGACCGCCGAAGCGCTTCACGCCGAGCCGCTGGGCATTGGAGTCGCGACCGTTCCGGGTGGACGATGCGCCCTTCTTGTGTGCCATGTCTCCTCAGTCCCTTACTTCGCAGCCGCGGGGATCTCAGTGACCTTGATCGCCGTGTACTGCTGGCGGTGGCCCTGACGACGGCGGTAGCCGGTCTTGTTCTTGTAGCGAAGGATGTCGATCTTGACGCCCTTGTGGTGGTCCACGATCTCGGCCTGGACCTTGATGCCGGCCAGCACCCACGGGTCGCTGGTCACAGCGTCGCCGTCGACAACGAGCAGGGTCGAGAGCTCGACCGTGTCGCCAACCTTGGCAGTGGAAATCTTGTCAACCTCAACGATGTCGCCGACAGCAACCTTGTGCTGGCGACCACCGCTGCGCACGATGGCGTACACGCGGATCTCACTCTCTAACTCTGGGACGGCATCCCCGCAGTCCAGCCACCCGGGAACGAACACGGACGGCCTCTCCCGGCCACCTAGGTACCGGTACCCGGGAGGAAGAGGGTTTACGGAGATGTGGCACGTCAACCGACACGCCGAAGGACCAGGCTACGGGGCCCGCCTTGAGGGGTCAAACCGGGCCGGGTCCGCTCACCTCTGCTCGTCCTCAGGATTCACGTTCTCCTCGACGGCGAACCCGGACGTGTCGAGCTCGAAGTCGAACGGCCCGGGGATACGCACGGGCCGCCCGAAGGGAACGTTGGTCCGGGACCGGTACCCCTTGGGAGACGGGTCCCAGAGAACGTTGATCTCCCCGGCCCGCATGTCGAGCAGCAGATACACGGGCACGACCCGCCCGTACGTCTCCATCTTGTCGAGCCAGTCGACGTCCTTGGTGGAGTCAGAGGTCAACTCGGCGGCGAGGGAGAGGGCAGCGCCGTCGGCGTGACGACCTTCGATGTCGAAGGCGGATTCGTCGGCGACGTGCAGGTCGGGCCCGTATCCCCGTTCAGACCCGGGAAAGGTGAAGAGGAAGGGAGCCACGTCCACGTCGTGCCCCTCCGGAGCATGCGGCTCCAGCTGAAGCCGAAGCGACTTCATGACCTTCTTGTAACGCAGCTTCGACCACGGCGACACGACGATCTTCCCCCGGATGAGCTCGGCCTTGTAGCCGGCAGGCGTGTCCAGTCCCTCGACGATACGAAGCATGTCCTCGAAGGACCCGCTCGGCGGGGTGTCCATGGCCCGGGGGCGCTCGGTCATGACGGTCACCACGATCCTCCACTGATTACAGAGCGTGTCGTCTGCACCACGATAGCGCCGGGCTGTGACAGCCGCCCGCCCCTCGACCACTCGTCGCTCAAGACACCTGAAGGCCAAGCCATGACCGAACTCAACTGGCAGAAATCCACGTACAGCGAGGAAGCCTCCTCCTGTATCTACCTCGCCACCGCGCCCACCGGAACAATCCTCCTCCGCGAAAGCGACGAACCGGAAACAATCCTCACCACCAGCCCGCGCCAACTCCGAGCCCTGATAACCACCCTGCGCCACCGCTGAAGCGGCGCAGTGCTCACAGGAGCCATGGAAACGCTCGGCCGGTGGAACCCAGCCGGGCGCCTGTACGCAACGGGCACGTGTCCACCACTCCGCAAGGCCCGCCTCCGCCGCATCCGCTTGCTGCGTCGGCCCAGGGCGCGGTGCCGGATTTGCTCCCGGTCCGTTTCCCTCCAGCCTCGACTGCTGCCTCCTCAGCCTTGTTCGCCAGCTTGCCGGACTTGAACCAGTCCTTGACCGCGTTGCCGAGCTTCTTGACCAGCCCCCAGATGCGCTTGCCGAGGGCGGCCGCCTTGTCCCACTTCCACGGCAGCCCGTACTTCTTCGCCAGCTTGCCCGCCAGGCCGCCGGCGAAGCTGCTCGCGACGTTGAACACTGTCGCGCCGCAGGCGCCCAGGTTGCCCGTGGTGAAGCAGTCCAGGGCGTCCTTGATACCGAGTTCTTCCATCGCGATGTCGGCGAGTTCGCCGGCGATGTCGGCTGCGCGCTGCTTGGCCTCGTTGGCGCTCGCCGGGTACTGGGTTCCGGCCAACCAGGTCACCACCGACGGACACTGATCACCCAGCTCTGCAGGCAGGGGCCGCCCACCTCACGCGGGTGGCCCCTGGGGCGTGTCGATCGACTCGTCCCGGGACCGCGGGCCACCTGGCAGGCGCTCCCCCCGGAGGGCCCCACCGCGCCGCCTCACCTCCTTCCTCCCGCGTTGCACCTGCGCGCTCCCCCATCGCCACCGCTCACTGGCGTGTGCCAGGTACCGCAGCTCGGGGCGGGTCGATCCGAAAGCCATGCCCTCCCCGTATGCTCGCGATCCGTAACCAGAGACACCGGAAGGCGGAGAAGTGAACTACAGGGTCCAGCCCAGCGCCCAGGTTGACGCGGGTGCCGAGATCGGCGCCGGGAGCAGCGTGTGGGACCTCGCGCAGATCCGGGAGGGCGCGCGGCTCGGCGAGGGCTGTGTGGTCGGCCGTGGGGCGTACGTCGGTTCCGGTGTCCGGATGGGCGACAACTGCAAACTCCAGAACTACGCGCTGGTCTATGAGCCGGCCGAGCTCGGCGACGGTGTCTTCATCGGCCCCGCCGTCGTCCTCACCAACGACCACAACCCGCGCTCCGTGGATCCCGAGGGCAAGCAGAAGCGCGGCGGCGACTGGGAGGCCGTCGGCGTGCGCATCGCCGACGGGGCGTCCATCGGGGCGCGTGCCGTGTGTGTCGCGCCCCTCACCATCGGCCGCTGGGCGATGGTCGCCGCGGGCGCCGTCGTCACCAAGGACGTGCCGGACTTCGCGCTGGTCGTGGGCGTCCCTGCCCGCCGGGTCGGCTGGGTCGGCCGGGCCGGTGTACGGCTGGTGGAGCGGGATGCGGAGCCGGGGGTGTGGGAGTGCCCGGAGACCGGTGCCCTGTACGAGGAGAAGGACGGGACTCTCGTCGAGCGCGCCGGGTAGGAGCCAGCAGTGGTCAGCGGTGGGAGTCGTCACGGCAGCCACGCCGGTTGTCCCGGTTTCCACCCATGCAAACGCAAGATTCACGAAATCGTTATGCGGGCGGGTCGAAGCGTGGAAGCCGTGTTCTGACCACGGCATGGACACGACGTACTCGCCGCAGGGCAACCCGTCGCGGACCTGGTGCGTCTAACGCTCTGCCTACCATCTTCCTGCCCGTTTCTTTTGCTCAGTCGCCCCCCCCAGAAGAAGAGTGCTCTGTGAAAGTCATCAGCATCGTCGGTGCCCGTCCCCAGTTGGTGAAGCTCGCCCCCATCGCGGCCGCCTTCGCGGGCACCGAGCACGAGCACGTCATCGTGCACACCGGGCAGCACTACGACGCCGACCTCTCGGACGTCTTCTTCTCCGGACTCGGTATCCCGGACCCCGACGTCCACCTCGGTGTCGGTTCCGGCAGCCACGGCGTGCAGACCGGCGCCGTCCTCTCCGCGCTCGACCCGGTCCTCGACCGTGAGCGGCCCGACTGGGTGCTCGTCTACGGCGACACCAACTCCACCATCGCCGGCGCGCTGTCGGCCGTGAAGATGCACCTGCCCGTGGCGCACCTGGAGGCGGGCCTGCGCTCCTTCAACCGGCGGATGCCGGAGGAGCACAACCGCGTCCTCACCGACCACAGCGCCGACCTGCTCCTCGCGCCCACCGAGGAGGCCATGCGCCACCTCGCGAACGAGGGCCTCGCCGACCGCGCCCGACTGGCCGGCGACGTGATGGTCGACATCTGCCTGCGCATCCGCGACCAGGTCCGCGCCGGGGAGTTCCCCGCGCCGGAGCTGCCCGAGGGCATCGACCCGGCGCAGCCCTTCCTGCTGGCGACCCTGCACCGCCCGGACAACACCGACGACCCCGAGCGGCTCGCCGCGATCGTCGACTCGCTCGCCGGGCTGCCGGTGCCGGTGGCGCTCGCCGCCCACCCGCGGCTCGTCGCCCGCGCCCACGAGCACGGCATCGACCTGTCCAAGGGCAATCTGCACGTCGGCCGCCCGCTGCCGTACGCGAGCCTGGTCGCCGCCGTGCTGGCCTCCGTGGGTGTGGTGACGGACTCGGGCGGTCTGCAGAAGGAGGCGTTCCTGCTGGAGCGCATCTGCACCACCATCCGCCCGGAGACCGAGTGGGTGGAAACCGTCAACACGGGCTGGAACGTCCTCGTACCCGACCCGCACACGCTGTCGCCCCAGAAGTGGGCCGAGACCGTGACCCGTGCCGTGCCGACCGACGATCCCGGCATCCCGTACGGCGACGGCCGCGCGGCGCACAACGTCGTCCGTCTCATGGAGGAATGGAAGGGGGGCAGCCGGCCCGTCTGACATGAGAGAGCGGCACCGGGGGCCCTGGCCGCCCGCCTACGGGCGGCCACATGTGACCCACAGTCCGCGCATGTCAGCGTGCTAGCGTCAACCGCTATGTCATCGTCTCCCCCGTCCGGGCCGCCTGCGGAAGGCAAGCGACCGCACGTCATCTATCTCGCCATCGGCTTCCCGCCGGCCGCCAAGAGTTCCACCTACCGGATGCGCGAGACCGCCAACCAGTTCGTGCGGGCCGGCTGGGACGTCACGGTCGTCAACATCGCCCGGGAGTCCTGGGAACTCGACTCGGGCATCGACCTCACGCTGCTGGAGCAGGTCGACCCCCAGGTGAAGATCGTCGAGCTGCCGCTGTCGCGCGACGACCTCGAGACGGACATCCGCCTCTTCGACGAGGCGCGTGCCCTCGACCCCAACGGCTGGGTCGCCAAGCTCCGCAAGCGCCAGACCGAGACGTTCCCGGAGCCCAACTTCGGTGCGTGGCGCGGCGATCTGGAGCAGGCCGTGCTGCGCATCCACCAGGAGCACCCGGCGGACCTGCTGCTCGCCAGCTGTGTGCCGTACGTGAACCTCGCCGCGGCCTGGAAGCTGTGGGAAGAGGCGAAGGTGCCGTACGCGGTGGACTTCCGCGACGGCTGGTCCATCGACGTCATCGACGGCGTCGAGGCGTTCGCCCGCGACTCCGCGGAGGGCGTCTGGGAGCAGAAGATCCTGGACAACGCGGTGTCGCTGTGGGTCGTCAACGACCCCATCGCCGAGCACTACCGGACGCGCTACCCCGAGCTCGCGAACCGCGTGCACGTCGTGCGCAACGGCTACGACGCGGACAGCTCGCCGGGCCGGTCGCACAGCCCGGACCCCGGGGCCGGACTGGTCTTCGGCTACCTCGGCACGGTCAACTTCACCGTCCCGCACCTGGAGACGGTGCTGAACGCCTGGCGCGCGGCCCGTGCGAAGGAGCCGCTGCTGGCGAACGCACGCTTCGAGCTGCGGGGCCATCTCGGCAACGGCGCCACCCGCGGGGCGAACCGGCACGCCGAGGTCTTCAAGGAGGCCGAGGCCGACGGCGTCGTCTTCGGCGGTCCCGCCGCCAAGGCCGAGGTCTCCTCGATCTACGCCCGCTGGGACGCCATGGTGCTGATCCTGATCGGCGGCCGGTTCGTCACCTCCGGCAAGGTGTACGAGTACATGGCGACCGGCCTGCCGATCGTGTCGGCGCACGCCGTCGAGCACGACGCCTCGAACGTGCTGAGGGGCCACCCGCTGTGGACCGGCGCCCCCGGCATCGACGAGGCGGGCCTGACCGAGTCCTTCATCAAGGCCGCCCACATGGCGGTGGAGACCACCGACGAGGAGCACGCCGAGGCGATGGCCCACGCCGACCAGTTCACTCGTGAGGCGCTGATGTCCGTCGCCGTCAAGAACCTTGTCGAGGAGCTCGCCAAGTGACCGAAGTCCTGCTCGTGGCGTCCGTCCGCCCGAATTTCGGCGTGCTCGCCGACACGGTGCGCAAGTTCAACGCCCAGGGCGCTCGTGTGCACCTGGCGGGCATGTTCCACCTGGAGGCCGAAGGCGTCCCCGAGGAACTCGCCAAGGTCGAGCTGGCCACCGCGCACCAGCTGCCGCGCACCCTCAAGCACCGCAGCCAGGCCGTGCGCCGCCGGCTCGGCAAGGCCCCGCGCGGCCTGCGCAACTGGACGCAGGTGCGCAGCGACTCGTGGCTGCGCTCCCACGGCCGCAAGGCCGACGTCCTGGTCGCCCTGGACGTGGCCGCCGTGTACACGGTGTGGCGGCTCGCCGAGTACAACCGCACCGCCGCGGCCAGGTTCGGGCTCGCGCCCGCGCTGAAGGCCGTGGAGGAACTGAAGGCACAGGGCGGCACCACGGTCCGCCGCTCCACCGTCCTGCCGCCGCTGAGTTCCGTCGCCCGTGATGTGAAGCGCTCGGTCGACCGGCTGCCCGCGCAGCTGGTGCGCACGGCCACCCCCCGGCCCCTGATGCGTTCCGGGGTCGGTGCCCGGCTGTGGCGCTCTGCCGTGACCGCGCCCGGTATGCCCATAAGAGTGCGGGCCGCGACCTCGCGGTACGTCGCCGAGGGCATGCAGTGGGCGGGCCGTACCAGCGGTGCCGCGCTCACCCTCGCGGACGCCGCCTCGAAGATCCCGGACCTGCAACTGCGGGCGGACCTCTACAACGAGGGCGTCATGCAGGAGCTGAAGAAGGGCATCAGCCCCCGCTCCCTGGGCAAGGCGGTCGCGGCCCAGCTCGCGAACGCCGACTCGCTCTTCGCCAGGGGCAGGACCGACGATGCCGCCGAGGCGCTGAACCGCGCCCTGTTCCTGCACTTCCACCGGGTGCTGCACATCGACCAGTTGTCGTCGCCGCTGGCGAAGGACGCCGATGGCTTCGTCGCCCCGCTGCACCGCTCCAAGGCGTTCCAGGCACTGAGCCGCCCCCGCGGCCGCAAGGTGCCCGCCGCGCCCGCCCCCACCGACCGCCCGCTGCGGCTGCTGGTGGCGACGAGCGCCAACGACAACTTCCTGCACCTGGTCAAGCAGCACTTCGCCGACCACCCAGGCGTCGAGCTGCGCTACCTCGACCTGGCCGCCAACAAGCATCTGAAGCGGATCTCCTGGGCGGCCCCGCGGATGCTCAAGGACCGCCTGGCGGGCGACACGAGCGACTACCAGGAAGAGGTGGAGCGCCTGATGCGCCCGCACCTCGACTGGGCGGACACCGTGTTCCTGGAGTGGGCGGCCGGTCCGGCCGGCATGCTCACCACGATCGACCCGGGCGACACCCGGATCGTCGTGCGTCTGCACAGCTACGAGGCGTTCACGCGCTGGCCGCACATGACGGACTTCTCCCGGATCGACGACATGGTCTTCGTCGCCCCGCACGTGAAGGACCTGACCGCCTCGCTCGTGCCGACGCTGCGCGGCGAGCAGGCTCCGCGGTTCCACCTCATCGACAACGCCATGGACCTGTCGGGCTTCAACCGCGTGAAGCCGGCCGAGGCCCGCTTCAATCTCGGTCTGGTCGGCATCAGCCAGGTCGCCAAGGACCCGAAGTGGGCCCTGGACGTCCTGGAGCGGGTCCGCAAGCACGACGAGCGCTACCGGCTGCTCCTGGTCGGCGGCGACATGGACCCGAGGACCAGCCAGGCCACCAAGGACTACCTGAACGAGTTCGAGGAGCTGCTCGAACCTCTGGAGGAGTCCGGTGCGGTGGTCCGGCTCGGCGCGACGGACGATGTCCCGTCGAAGCTCGTCGAGATCGGTACGATCCTCAGCTCCTCGGTGCGCGAGGGCTGCCACGTCGGCTTGATGGAGGGCGCGGCCAGCGGTGCCGTCCCCGTCGTCCGCGACTGGCCGTTCTACGCGGGCAAGCCCAACAGCGCCCGGACCCTCTACCCCGAGGGCTGGGTGGTGGCCTCCCCCGCCGAGGCGGCCGAGCGGATCCTGAAGATCACGGCCACGGAGGAGTCCTGGCGCGGGGCGGGCGAGCTCGCCGCCGAGCACGCGCTGACGGTGTGGGACTGGCCCGTGGTGCAGAAGCACTTCGAGAAGCTGATCCTCGAAGGGGACCAGGTCGGCTGAGAACGAGACCGGCTCCCTGCCGTACGAGTGAGGCGCCACACGAGTGAGGCGCATGAGTGAGGGCCCCCGGGATGATCCCGGGGG
>NZ_JBHWUU010000133.1:0-15163 GCF_042737375.1 Streptomyces sp. NPDC060000 | reverse complement strand
ACCACCGAGAACCCGTACTTCTCGATCATCTCGCCCCTGCTCTCCCGCTCCCTCCTGCTGACCCTCGAGCCCCTCACGGACGACGACCTCCGCGCCCTGGTCAGGCGCGCCGTGGCCGACGAACGCGGTCTCAAGGGCGCGGTCACCCTCCCCGAGGACACCGAGGCGCATCTGCTGCGCATCGCCGGCGGCGACGCCCGCCGCGCCCTCACCGCCCTGGAGGCCGCGGCCGGAGCCGCCCTCGACCAGGACGGGACGGAGATCAGCCTCCAGACCCTGGAGCAGACGGTCGACCGCGCCGCGGTGAAGTACGACCGTGACGGCGACCAGCACTACGACGTCGCCAGTGCCCTCATCAAGTCCATCCGGGGTTCGGACGTCGACGCGGCCCTGCACTACCTGGCCCGCATGGTCGAGGCCGGCGAGGACCCGCGCTTCATCGCCCGCCGCCTGATGATCTCCGCCAGCGAGGACATCGGCCTGGCGGACCCGAACGCCCTGCCGATCGCGGTCGCCGCGGCCCAGGCCGTGGCCATGATCGGTTTCCCCGAGGCCGCCCTCACCCTCAGCCACGTCACCATCGCCCTCGCCCTGGCACCCAAGTCCAACGCCGCGACGACCGCGATCGGCGCCGCCCTGGACGACGTACGCAAGGGGCTGGCCGGGCCCGTACCGCCGCACCTGCGCGACGGGCACTACAAGGGCGCCGCCAAACTGGGTCACGCGCAGGGGTACGTGTATCCGCACGACCTGCCCGAGGGCATCGCCGCCCAGCAGTACGCGCCGGACGCCATCAAGGACCGCGCGTACTACGAACCCACCCGGCACGGCGCCGAGGCCCGCTACGCGGACGCGGTGGAGTGGACCAGACGGCGCCTCGGTCGTGACGGGTCCTGAGCACCCTGTAGACTCGCCCGAAGTGCCGCGTCCCGTGCAGTCAGAACAGGACAGTCGGCCGGAGCACAGGTCCTCGGACCTGCTCCAGGAGCGTCGCGCACCGTCGAACGGTGTCGCGGGCAGCCCATCACCACCCGGAATCCGGGATCGGTCGGTGGGCAACTCGCGTGCTGCACGTATGTGCCCAGACCAGGGGAGCGGCTGCCCGACAGGTCCCGAGCGGACCCGGCGGGTTTCCCCGGCTGCGGATGCGACCTCCCTTAACCCTGACAAGCCGGAAATTCTGGAAAGTGAGAGATCGTGGCGAACCAGCCCCGTCCCAAGGTCAAGAAGTCGCGTGCCCTCGGCATCGCGCTGACCCCGAAGGCCGTCAAGTACTTCGAGGCGCGCCCCTACCCGCCGGGTGAGCACGGCCGTGGCCGCAAGCAGAACTCGGACTACAAGGTCCGTCTGCTCGAGAAGCAGCGTCTGCGCGCGCAGTACGACGTGTCCGAGCGTCAGCTCGTCCGCGCCTACGAGCGTGCCTCCAAGGTCCAGGGCAAGACCGGTGAGGCCCTGATCATCGAGCTCGAGCGCCGTCTCGACGCGCTGGTCCTGCGTTCGGGCATCGCCCGCACGATCTACCAGGCCCGCCAGATGGTCGTCCACGGCCACATCGAGGTCAACGGCCAGAAGGTCGACAAGCCGTCCTTCCGCGTCAAGCCGGACGACGTCGTCATGGTGCGCGAGCGCAGCCGTGAGAAGACGCTGTTCTCGATCTCCCGCGAGGGCGGCTTCGCCCCCGACGGCGAGACCCCGCGCTACCTCCAGGTGAACCTCCGCGCCCTGGCCTTCCGCCTGGACCGCGAGCCGAACCGCAAGGAGATCCCGGTGATCTGCGACGAGCAGCTCGTCGTCGAGTACTACGCCCGCTGATCCCCTCCCGGATCGGTCCGCGGCGGTCGCAGGACTCCGCGCCCAGGCCCGTCGTCCCCCTGCCCTTCCGGGCGGGCGGGACGGCGGGCCTTCGCGCACTCCTAATCCGGTACGGAACGCCGGCGGCGGCGCGATAGGCTCGCCTCCAGACATAGGTGTTCGTCAGACAGGGAGCGGGTGCACGCAGTGTCCGGTGGAGAGGTGGCCGGCATCCTGGTGGCCGTGTTCTGGGCGATCCTGGTCTCCTTCCTCGCCGTCGCGCTGGCGAGGCTGGCCCAGACGCTCAGAGCGACCACCCGACTCGTCGCGGACGTGACCGAACAGGCCGTCCCGCTGCTGGCCGACGCCTCCGCGGCGGTGCGCTCCGCGCAGACCCAGATCGACCGGGTCGACGCGATCGCCACCGACGTCCAGGAAGTCACGTCGAACGCCTCGGCGCTGTCCACCACGGTCGCCTCCACCTTCGGCGGCCCCCTGGTGAAGGTCGCCGCCTTCGGCTACGGCGTGCGCCGGGCCCTCGGCGGCCGCAAGGACGACGTGCCCGCCGGGGAACCCCGGCGAACCGTGATCGTGGGCCGTACGGTCTCCCGGCGGGAGAAGCGCAAGCCCCGTGGAAAGAGGGACTGAGACCAGCGATGTTCCGCCGTACCTTCTGGTTCAGCACGGGCGTCGCCGCCGGTGTCTGGGCCACCACCAAGGTCAACCGCAAGCTGAGGCAGCTGACCCCCGAGAGCCTGGCCGCGACCGCGGCCAACAAGGCGCTCGAGACGGGCGCGCGCCTCAAGGACCGCGCGGTGGGCTTCGCGCTGGACGTCCGCGACAACATGGCCCAGCGGGAGGCCGAGCTGGGGGAGGCGCTGGGGATCCACCGGGACCCCGAACTCCCCGCGCCCCGGCGGATCGCCGCCATCGAGAACAACCGCAGCACCCCCCAGTACCCCGAGCACACGACGTACTCGCACAACCGGAATGAGGACCACTGATGGAGTCGGCCGAGATCCGCCGCCGCTGGCTGAGCTTCTACGAGGAGCGCGGGCACACCGTCGTCCCTTCGGCGTCGCTCATCGCGGACGACCCGACTCTGCTCCTGGTTCCCGCCGGCATGGTCCCTTTCAAGCCGTACTTCCTCGGTGAGGTCAAGCCGCCGTGGGCGCGCGCCACCAGCGTGCAGAAGTGCGTGCGTACGCCCGACATCGAAGAGGTCGGGAAGACCACCCGCCACGGCACGTTCTTCCAGATGTGCGGCAACTTCTCCTTCGGCGACTACTTCAAGGAAGGCGCCATCGGTTACGCCTGGGAGCTGCTCACCACGCCCCAGGACAAGGGTGGTTACGGCCTGGAGCCGGAGAAGCTCTGGATCACCGTCTACAAGGACGACGACGAGGCCGAGCGCATCTGGCACGAGGTCGTCGGCGTGCCCAAGGAGCGCATCCAGCGCCTCGGCATGAAGGACAACTACTGGTCCATGGGCGTCCCCGGACCCTGCGGCCCCTGTTCCGAGATCAACTACGACCGCGGCCCCGAGTTCGGCGTCGAGGGCGGCCCCGCCGTCAACGACGAGCGGTACGTGGAGATCTGGAACCTCGTCTTCATGCAGTACGAGCGCGGCCAGGGCATCGGCAAGGACAACTTCGAGATCCTGGGCGAGCTGCCGAGCAAGAACATCGACACGGGCCTCGGCCTGGAGCGCCTCGCCATGATTCTGCAGGGCGTGCAGAACATGTACGAGATCGACACCTCCATGGCCGTCATCAAGAAGGCCACCGAGCTGACCGGCGTCGAGTACGGCAAGGCCCACGACTCGGACGTCTCCCTGCGCGTGGTCACCGACCACATGCGCACCTCCGTCATGCTCATCGGCGACGGCGTCACCCCCGGCAACGAGGGCCGCGGCTACGTGCTGCGCCGCATCATGCGCCGCGCCATCCGCAACATGCGCCTGCTCGGCGCCACCGGCCCCGTCGTCAAGGACCTCATCGACACCGTCGTCGCGATGATGGGTCAGCAGTACCCGGAGCTGGTCACCGACCGCGAGCGCATCGAGAAGGTCGCCGTCGCCGAGGAGAACGCCTTCCTCAAGACGCTCAAGGCCGGCACCAACATCCTCGACACCGCCGTCACCGAGACCAAGGCCTCCGGCGGCCAGGTCCTCGCCGGCGACAAGGCCTTCCTGCTCCACGACACCTGGGGCTTCCCGATCGACCTCACCCTCGAGATGGCCGCCGAGCAGGGGCTGTCCGTGGACGAGGACGGCTTCCGCCGCCTGATGAAGGAACAGCGGGAACGCGCCAAGGCCGACGCCCAGTCGAAGAAGACCGGCCACGCGGGCGTGGGCGCCTACCGCGAGATCGCCGACCAGGCCGGGGCCACCGACTTCATCGGCTACTCCGACACCGAGGGCGAGTCGACGATCGTCGGCATCCTTGTCGACGGCGCCTCCTCGCCCGCCGCCACCGAGGGCGACGAGGTCGAGATCGTCCTCGACCGCACCCCGTTCTACGCCGAGGGCGGTGGCCAGATCGGCGACACCGGCCGTATCAGGGTCGACACCGGCGCGATCGTCGAGATCCGCGACACCCAGAAGCCGGTCCCCGGCGTGTACGTCCACAAGGGCGTCGTCCAGGTCGGTGAGGTGACCGTCGGCGCCAAGGCCCACGCCTCGATCGACCGGCGCCGCCGCACGGCCATCGCCCGCGCCCATTCGGCCACGCACCTCACCCACCAGGCGCTGCGCGACGCCCTCGGCCCGACGGCCGCCCAGGCCGGTTCCGAGAACCAGCCGGGCCGCTTCCGCTTCGACTTCGGCTCTCCGTCCGCCGTCCCGACGGCCGTGATGACCGACGTCGAGCAGAAGATCAACGAGGTCCTCGCCCGCGACCTGGACGTCCAGGCCGAGGTCATGGGCATCGACGAGGCCAAGAAGCAGGGCGCCATCGCCGAGTTCGGCGAGAAGTACGGCGAGCGGGTCCGGGTCGTGACCATCGGGGACTTCTCCAAGGAGCTGTGCGGCGGCACCCACGTGCACAACACCGCCCAGCTCGGCCTGGTGAAGCTGCTCGGCGAGTCGTCGATCGGGTCGGGTGTCCGCCGGATCGAGGCCCTTGTCGGCGTCGACGCCTACAACTTCCTGGCCCGTGAGCACACGGTCGTCGCCCAGCTCCAGGAGCTGATCAAGGGACGTCCGGAGGAGCTCCCGGAGAAGGTCTCCGCCATGCTCGGCAAGTTGAAGGACGCCGAGAAGGAGATCGACAAGTTCCGCGCCGAGAAGGTCCTCCAGGCCGCCGCCGGTCTCGTGGAGTCCGCCAAGGACGTCCGCGGTGTCGCCCTGGTCACCGGTCAGGTCCCGGACGGCACCACGCCCGACGACCTGCGCAGGCTCGTCCTCGACGTGCGCGGCCGCATCCAGGGCGGCCGGGCCGCCGTGGTCGCCCTCTTCACGGTCAACAACGGCAAGCCGCTGACGGTCATCGCCACCAACGAGGCGGCCCGCGAGCGCGGCCTCAAGGCCGGCGACCTGGTCCGTACGGCCGCCAAGACCCTCGGCGGCGGCGGTGGCGGCAAGCCGGACGTCGCCCAGGGCGGTGGCCAGAACCCGGCCGCCGTCGGTGACGCCGTCGACGCCGTCGAGCGGCTCGTGGCGGAATCGGCCAAGTGAGCGGGCTGATGAGGAAGGGCCGTCGACTCGCGATCGACGTCGGGGACGCCCGGATCGGGGTCGCCTCGTGCGACCCCGACGGGATCCTCGCCACTCCGGTGGAGACGGTCCCCGGCCGGGACGTCCCCGCGGCTCACCGCCGGCTCGGACAACTGGTCGAGGAGTACGAACCGATCGAGGTCGTCGTCGGCCTTCCTCGCTCCCTCAAGGGCGGCGAGGGACCGGCCGCGGTCAAGGTCCGCGGCTTCGCCCAGCAGCTCGCGAAGGGCATCGCGCCGATCCCGGTCAGGCTGGTCGACGAGCGGATGACGACCGTGACGGCCAGTCAGGGACTGCGTGCCTCGGGCGTCAAGGCGAAGAAGGGGCGCTCGGTGATCGACCAGGCCGCCGCTGTGATCATCCTTCAGCAGGCGCTGGAATCCGAACGGGTGTCAGGTAAAGCACCGGGCGAGGGCGTCGAAGTGGTCATCTGATCGCGATACGGTAACGTTCCGCGCGATGCGGCGGTGTTCGAACAGCGACCGCACAGAGAGAGGCGGAACGGTGACGGGCCGAAAAGCCGCGTGATCGCCGCCTCGCGGCTCTAGGGGATCGATGACTGAGTATGGCCGGGGCTCTGGCTCCGAACCGTGGCATCCGGAGGACCCGTTGTACGGGGACGGCGGATGGGAAGGGCAGCAGGCCCACACGGGTCATGAGCCTGCCTACGGCGGCCAGCCACAGCACCACCACTACCCGCAGCAGCAGTCGGAGCAGTCGGAGTACGGCGACTGGGGCCAGGGGCAGGCGCAGCACTACGACCAGCAGCAGCACCCCCAGCAGCAGTACGACCAGCAGCAGTACGACCAACAGCAGTACGACCAGCAGCAGTACGGCCAGCAGTACGACCCGCAGTACCAGGGCTACGACCAGCAGCAGTTCGTCCACCAGAACCAGCAGGGCCATCCCGAGGGGTACCAGGAGGGCGGCTGGGACGGCACGGGCACCCATGCCCACGTCCCGTACGCTGCCGACCCCGGCGATCCCTACGGTCAGCAGGCCGCGGCCTACGGCGCCGAACAGCCCGACTTCTACGGCACTCCGGAGGCGTATCCGCCGCCGGAGCCGCCCGCCCGGCGGCGCGCCGAGCCCGAGCCCGAGCCGGGCCCGGAGTCCGAGCCGGAGCCGGCGGGGGAGGCGGAGGCCGAGCAGAAACCCGACTGGGACCCCGGACCCGACCAGGGTGAGCACGCCTTCTTCGCGGGCGGCGGGGCCGAGGACGACGAGGACGACGAGTCGGAGGGCCGCGGGAACCGGCGTGGCCGGGGCGGCAAGGGCCCGAAGAACAAGAAGAAGGGCCGCAACGGCGTCGCCTGTCTGGTCGTCGTGCTGGTGTTCGGCGGCGGCGTCGCAGGCGTCGGCTACTTCGGCTACGACTACTACCAGAATCGTTACGCCGCGGCTCCGGACTACTCGGGCGCCGGCACCGGGCAGAGCGTGAGCATCGTGGTGCCCAAGGGTTCCGGCGGCGCGGTCATCGGACGGCTGCTGAAGGAGGCCGGCGTCGTCAAGAGCGTCGACGCGTTCGTCTCCGCCCTCACGAACAATCCCGGAGGGGGCAGCATCCAGGCCGGCGCGTACATCCTGAAGAAACAGATGTCCGCGAAGAGCGCCGTGGAGATGATGCTCGACACGAAGAGCCAGGCCAATGTGATGGTCACTCCGGGGCAGCGGAACGTGGCCGTCTACAAGGCCATCGACACAAAACTCGGACTTGCCTCCGGAACCACCAGAAAAGTGGCGGAGAAGCAGTACAAAACATTCGGTCTGCCCAAGTGGGCGAACGACAACAACGACATCAAGGACCCGCTGGAGGGCTTCCTCTTCCCGGGTACGTACGCCGCGGCCAAGGGCATGAAGCCGGAGACGGTCCTGAAGGCCATGGTCACGCAGGCCAACGACGTGTACGGCGACTACGACCTCGACGCCAAGGCGAAGACGCTCAAGCTGGACAATCCGTTGCAGGTCATCACGGTCGCCAGCCTCGTCCAGGCCGAGGGCAAGACGCACGACGACTACCGCAAGATGGCGGAGGTCGTCTACAACCGGCTCAAGCCGACGAACGACCAGACCAACCAGCTGCTCCAGTTCGACTCGACCTTCAACTACCTGAAGGGCGAGAGTAAAATCAACATCAGCGAGTCCGAGATCAACAGCAACAAGGACCCGTACAACACCTACACCAACAGGGGCCTGCCGCCCGGTCCGATCGGCAATCCCGGTGAGGACGCGCTGAAGGCCACGATGAATCCGACCGCCGACGGCTGGATCTATTTCGTGGCGACCGACGGTGAGAACAACACCGAATTCGCCAAGACCTACGCGGACTTCAAGAAACTCAAGGAAGAGTTCGATGCCAGCTCGGGCAACTGACGCCCACCGGGCCGCGGTGCTCGGCAGCCCCATCGCCCACTCCCTCTCCCCGGTGCTGCACCGCGCCGCGTACGAGGCTCTGGACCTCACCGGCTGGACGTACGACCGGTTCGAGGTCGACGAGGAGGCGCTGCCCGCCTTCGTCGAGGGGCTCGGCGCCGAGTGGGCCGGTCTGTCGCTGACCATGCCGCTGAAGCGTGCGGTCATCCCGCTGCTCGACGGGATCAGCGAGACCGCGGCCTGCGTCGAGGCGGTCAACACGCTCGTGTTCACCGAGGACGGCCGCCGGCTCGGCGACAACACCGACATCCCCGGTGTGGTCGCCGCCCTGCGCGAGCGCGGCATCGAGCAGGTCGACTCGGCCGCGATCCTCGGCGCCGGCGCCACCGCGTCCTCCGCCCTGGCCGCGCTGGCCAGGGTCTGCACCGGCGAGATCGTCGCCTACGTGCGCAGCGCGGCCCGCGCCGCCGAGATGCGCCGGTGGGGCGAGCGGCTCGACGTCGAGGTCCGGATCGCCGACTGGGCGGACGCGGCCGACGCGCTGCGTTTCCCGCTGGTCGTCGCGACCACCCCGGCCGGGGCCACGGACGCCCTCGCCGCCTCGGTGCCGGAGCGTCCCGCCACCCTCTTCGACGTGCTCTACGACCCCTGGCCGACCGAGCTGGCCGCCCGCTGGTCCATGTTCGGCGGCGCCGTCGTCAGCGGCCTCGACCTGCTCGTGCACCAGGCGGTCCTCCAGGTGGAGCAGATGACCGGCCGTGTGCCCGCGCCGGTGGAGGTCATGCGCAAGGCGGGCGAGCACGCCCTCGCCTCCCGCCGGGACTCCCGCCGCCCGTGAGCCGGTCCCCGGACGTTCCACCGTCCGCTTGCTGGACCGGCGACCGGCCGCGGGGCCGGGACGTGGGAGGATCGGAGGTGGCGGGCCAGGGCCGCGCACCCGGTCACGCCGACGACGTACGCGAAGGACGCGCGTGCGCAGAGCAGTACCAGGGCGCGAGTACTGAGGAGCATCGTTGAGCAGGCTGCGTTGGCTGACCGCGGGGGAATCCCACGGTCCCGCACTTGTCGCGACGCTGGAGGGACTTCCCGCCGGCGTGCCGATCACCACGGAGATGGTCGCCGACCACCTCGCGCGGCGGCGGCTCGGCTATGGGCGCGGTGCGCGGATGAAGTTCGAGCGCGACGAGGTCACCTTCCTCGGCGGGGTCCGGCACGGCCTGACCATGGGTTCTCCGGTCGCCGTCATGGTGGGCAACACGGAGTGGCCGAAGTGGGAACAGGTCATGGCGGCCGACCCCGTCGACCCTGAGATTCTCGCGGGCCTGGCCCGCAACGCCCCGCTCACCCGGCCGCGCCCCGGCCACGCCGACCTCGCCGGGATGCAGAAGTACGGCTTCGACGAGGCCCGGCCGATCCTCGAGCGCGCCTCCGCGCGGGAGACGGCCGCCCGGGTCGCGCTGGGCGCGGTCGCCCGGTCGTACCTCAAGGAGACGGCCGGCATCGAGATCGTCTCCCATGTCGTCGAGCTGGCCGCCGCCAAGGCGCCCTACGGCGTCTACCCGACCCCCGCGGACGTCGAGAGGCTGGACGCGGACCCGGTGCGTTGCCTGGACGCGGACGCGTCGAAGGCGATGGTCGCGGAGATCGACCAGGCCCACAAGGACGGCGACACCCTCGGCGGCGTCGTGGAGGTGCTGGCGTACGACGTCCCGGTGGGTCTGGGCTCGCACGTGCACTGGGACCGCCGGCTGGACGCCCGCCTCGCCGCCGCGCTGATGGGCATCCAGGCGATCAAGGGCGTCGAGGTCGGCGACGGCTTCGACCTCGCGCGCGTGCCGGGTTCGAAGGCGCACGACGAGATCCTCGCCACCGGCGACGGGATCAAGCGTGCCTCCGGCCGCTCCGGCGGCACCGAGGGCGGGCTGACCACCGGTGAGCTGCTGCGCGTGCGCGCGGCGATGAAGCCGATCGCGACCGTGCCGCGGGCCCTGAAGACGGTGGACGTCGCCACGGGTGAGGCGACCCAGGCGCACCACCAGCGTTCCGACGTGTGCGCGGTCCCGGCCGCCGGGATCGTCGCCGAGGCGATGGTCGCGCTGGTGCTGGCGGACGCGGTGGCGGAGAAGTTCGGCGGCGACAGCGTCCCCGAGACCCGCCGCAACGTGCGTTCGTACCTCGACAACCTGCGCATCCGATGAGCGGGCCACGCGTCGTCCTGGTCGGCCCCATGGGCGTCGGCAAGTCCACTGTCGGGCAGCTGCTCGCCGAGCGGCTCGGCGTCGCCTACCGGGACACCGACGACGACATCGTCGCCGAGGCGGGCCGCAGCATCGCGGAGATCTTCGTCGACGAGGGCGAGGAGACCTTCCGCGCGATCGAGAAGCGGGCGGTGCGGCGCGCGCTCGCCGAGCACGACGGCGTACTGGCGCTCGGCGGCGGCTCGATCCTGGACGCGGACACGCGCGATCTGCTGGCCGGGCAGTGCGTGATCTACCTGGCCATGGACGTCGAGGAAGCCGTCAAGCGCACCGGCCTCAACACGGCCCGTCCGCTGCTCGCCGTCAACCCGCGCAAGCAGTGGCGCGAGCTGATGGACGCCCGCCGCCATCTCTACGAGGGCGTCGCCACCGCGGTCGTGACCACGGACGGCCGTACCCCCGAAGAGGTCAGCCAAGTGGCCTTGGACGCTTTGGAGTTGAAGGAAGCATGAGCAGCGAGTCGGTAACGCGGATCCGGGTCGGCGGCAGCGCGGGCTCGGAGCCGTACGAGGTTCTGGTCGGCCGTCAGCTGCTGGGCGAGCTGGGCGGGCTGATCGGTGACCGGGTCAAGCGGGTCGCCGTGATCCACCCCGAGGCGCTCGCCGGCACCGGGGAGGCGCTCCGCGCCGACCTCGCCGAGCAGGGCTACGAGGCCGTCGCCATCCAGGTGCCGAACGCGGAGGAGGCCAAGACCGCCGAGGTCGCCGCCTACTGCTGGAAGGCGCTCGGCCAGTCCGGATTCACCCGCAGCGACGTCGTCGTGGGCGTCGGCGGGGGTTCGACCACCGACCTGGCCGGGTTCGTCGCCGCGACCTGGCTGCGCGGGGTCCGCTGGATCGCCGTTCCGACGACCGTGCTCGCCATGGTCGACGCGGCCGTCGGCGGCAAGACCGGCATCAACACCGCCGAGGGCAAGAACCTCGTCGGTTCCTTCCACCCGCCGGCCGGCGTGCTGTGCGACCTGGCCGCGCTGGACTCCCTGCAGGTCAACGACTACGTCTCCGGGCTCGCCGAGATCATCAAGGCCGGGTTCATCGCCGACCCGGCGATCCTCGACCTCGTCGAGTCCGACCCCGAGGCCGCCCGCACCCCGGCGGGTCCGCACACCGCCGAGCTCATCGAGCGCTCCATCAGGGTCAAGGCGGACGTCGTGTCGTCCGACCTGAGGGAGTCGGGTCTGCGGGAGATCCTCAACTACGGGCACACCCTGGCGCACGCCATCGAGAAGAACGAGCGCTACAAGTGGCGGCACGGCGCGGCCGTCTCCGTGGGCATGCACTTCGCCGCCGAACTGGGCCGCCTCGCGGGCCGGCTGGACGACGCGACGGCCGACCGCCACCGCACGGTCCTGGAGTCGGTGGGGCTGCCGCTGCACTACCGCTACGACCAGTGGCCCAAGCTGCTGGAGAACATGAAGGTCGACAAGAAGTCCCGCGGCGACCTGCTGCGGTTCATCGTGCTGGACGGGCTGGGCAAGCCGAACGTCCTCGAGGGTCCCGACCCGGCCGTCCTGCTGGCCGCGTACGGCGAGGTGAGCGAGTAGGAGCGGGGGAGGGGCGAGTAGATCCGCCCCCGTCCCCTCCGCCCCGATTCGCTTTCCACACCGGGCACTTCGGACCGCCCCCGGCCGTTCACCAAACGACAGCCGGGGGCGGTACCGTTCAGTAGCGAAGAGGGGGTCCCGCGCCTCCACGACCAGCGCCCATTGCCTGTACGAGACGGAGTGGCACCGGATGCAGCACGCAGTGGGTTCTCCGCTGCCGCCGCCCCATCAGCCGGGTGGCGCTTCCCAGCAGCAGCCGGGGTACCTCGGCGCCCCCTCGGGCCCGGTTCCGCCCGCCCCCCGGCCGGCGGTCCCGCCCGTACCGCACCCGCCCGCCCCGCAGCACGCCCCCGTCCCGAGTCACGCCCCGGTCCCGCAGGGCACCGACACCACCGGGCATGTCCCGCTGCCGCCCGGCGGCCCCGTCCCCATGCCCAGCGCGCCGCCCGCGCCCACCGTCCCCGACCCGGCGGCCACGACACTGGCGGTCCTGCTGATCGGCCCGGCGGGCGCCGGAAAGACGAGCGTCGCCAAGTTCTGGGCCGACCACCGCCGGGTGCCCACGGCCCACGTCAGCCTCGACGACGTACGCGAATGGGTCCGCTCGGGCTTCGCCGACCCGCAGTCGGGGTGGAACGACCATTCCGAGGCCCAGTACCGCCTGGCCCGCCGCACCTGCGGCTTCGCCGCGCGCAACTTCCTGGCCAACGGCATCTCGTGCATCCTGGACGACGCGATCTTCCCGGACCGCCCTGCCGTGGGCCTGGGTGGCTGGAAACGGCATGTGGGCCCGGGCCTGCTGCCGGTCGTCCTCCTCCCCGGCCTGGAAGTCGTCCTGGAACGCAACGCGGCGCGCTCCGGCAACCGCCGCCTCACCGACGAGGAGGTGGCCCGCATCCACGGCCGCATGGCCGGCTGGTACGGCTCGGGCCTGCCCATCATCGACAACTCCCAGCTGGACGTCCCCACCACGGCGAGGGTGCTGGACGACGTACTGGCGAGGGCGATCGCGAGCCCCCCGAAGTGGTAGAGCGCCTCCAGGCCTCCTGGCGGCGCTGCCGTGGCGGGCTGCGGCCTTGCCGCGCGGGCGTGCCCGGTCCCGGCCGGTCCGCGGTCGGCTGACGGTCGTCCCGCCTCACCGTTCCCCCGAACGCCCTCCCAACCGGCACAATCCGGCCATTCCTCCTACGCTCGTGTCATGTCAGAGGTCTACGCGTCCCGCCGCACCCGGCTGAGAGAACGCTGCAACGCGAGCGGCAGCGCCACCGCGCTGATCTCCCGCCCCGCCAACGTGAGATACCTCGCGGGCGCCGCCCCGCACGGCGCCGTCCTGCTGCTGGGCAGACGCGAGGATCTCCTGGTCTGCGCGGGCCCGCTCGACGACCGCCCGAGCGAGGGCCGGCCTGACGAGGCCCTGCGCGTCCACCAGCTGCGCAGCCCAGGAGGCGATCCGGCGGTCGCCGCCGCCGATCTCCTCGTCGGCGAGGGCGGAGACTCCCTCGCGGTGGAGGAACACCACCTCACCGTGGCCCGCCACCGCGAACTGCGCTCCGTCGCGCCCGGGCTGCGCCTCGCCGATCTGGGCGGTGCGGTCGAACAGCTGAGGGTGGTGAAGGACGAGGAGGAGATCTCCTGCCTGCGGATCGGCGCCGAGATCGCCGACCAGGCCCTGGGGGAGCTGCTCGAGTCGATCCTGGTGGGCCGTACGGAACGGCACCTTGCCCTGGAACTGGAGCGGCGCCTGGTCGATCACGGCGCCGACGGTCCCGCGTTCCTCACGTCCGTGGCCACCGGCCCGAATGCCGGCCGGCGCGGACACCGGCCCACGGACCGGCGCGTCGAGGAGGGCGACTTCCTCTCCGTCTGCCTGGGGGCGAGCTATCGCGGCTACCGCTGCGAGATCGGCCGTACCTTCGTGATCGGCACGTCTCCCGCCGACTGGCAGATCGAGCTGTACGACCTCGTCTTCGCCGCTCAGAGAGCCGGACGCGAGGCCCTGGCCCCCGGCGCCGCCTACCGTGACGTGGACCGCGCGGCACGTCAGATCCTGGACTCCGCAGGGCACTCCGAGGGCCTCCCGGCGCTCACCGGGCACGGTGTCGGACTCGAAATCGAAGAGGACCCGCAGTTGACTCCCGCGGCCAT
Source organism: Streptomyces sp. NPDC060000 (assembly GCF_042737375.1). Classification (NCBI taxonomy): domain Bacteria; kingdom Bacillati; phylum Actinomycetota; class Actinomycetes; order Kitasatosporales; family Streptomycetaceae; genus Streptomyces; species Streptomyces sp. NPDC060000. Next base: position 1,338 of record NZ_JBHWUU010000133.1, on the reverse strand, counting down.
GGGTAAACTGGACGCTTGCGTGCCGGTCACCGTCGAACCGGGGGTCCACCTCCCGGGCCGGGGCGGTGTCCGGATCGATGACACGCTCGTCGTGCGCCCCGAGGCGGACGGCGGACCCGAGCTACTCACCATTACGACCAAGGAGCTGCTCGCCCTCTAGACAGGTGCGTGCCCCGGGGTCGTCCACGTCAGTCCAGGAGATTCCGCAACCGTGGCTTCCACGAACGACCTCAAGAACGGCCTGGTGCTCAAGCTCGAAGGCGGCCAGCTCTGGTCCGTCGTCGAGTTCCAGCACGTCAAGCCCGGCAAGGGCCCGGCCTTCGTGCGTACCAAGCTGAAGAACGTGCTTTCCGGCAAGGTCGTCGACAAGACGTTCAACGCCGGCGTCAAGGTCGAAACGGCCACTGTCGACAAGCGCGACATGCAGTTCTCGTACATGGACGGCGAGTACTTCGTCTTCATGGACATGGAGACCTACGACCAGCTCATGGTCGACCGCAAGGCTGTCGGCGACGCCGCCAACTTCCTGATCGAGGGCTTCACGGCCACCGTGGCGCAGCACGAGGGCGAGGTGCTCTTCGTCGAGCTGCCGGCCGCCGTCGAACTCGTCGTCCAGGAGACCGAGCCGGGCCTCCAGGGCGACCGCTCCACCGGTGGCACCAAGCCCGCCACCCTGCAGACCGGCCACCAGATCCAGGTGCCGCTCTTCATCACCACCGGTGAGAAGATCAAGGTCGACACCCGCACCAGCGACTACCTCGGCCGGGTGAACAGCTAACCGTGGCTGCTCGCAACACGGCCCGCAAGCGCGCCTTCCAGATTCTCTTCGAGGGCGACCAGCGCGACGCCGACGTCCTGACGGTCCTCGCGGACTGGATCCGGCTCTCCCGGGCCGACACCCGGCAGCCGCCCGTGAGCGAGTACACGATGCAGCTGGTCGAGGGCTACGCGGAACACGCGCGGCGCATCGACGAGCTGATCTCCCAGTACTCGGTCGGCTGGACGCTGGACCGGATGCCGGTCGTCGACCGCAACATCCTGCGTCTCGGCGCCTACGAGCTGATCTGGGCCGACGAGACCCCGGACGCGGTCGTCCTCGACGAGATGGTGCAACTGGCGAAGGAGTTCTCCACGGACGAGTCGCCCTCGTTCGTCAACGGCCTGCTCGGCAGGTTCAAGGAACTCAAGCCGTCCCTGCGGCGCGAATAGCTCCGCCGGGAGAGCCGGGGAACTGCGGGCCGCGTGCGGCCTGCGAGCCGTCTGTGGCTCGTCGCGCAGTTCCCCGCGCCCCTCGGGGCGCGAACATGCCGGAGGGCCCACAGCGGACGCTGTGGGTCC
>NZ_JBHWUU010000132.1:0-16779 GCF_042737375.1 Streptomyces sp. NPDC060000 | reverse complement strand
GGCGGGGCCCCCCCTTGGGGCGGTAAGCCTTGTTTTGTGGTGTAACCCTCTTCCCCGGTTTGTGGCGGTTTTAACCCAAGCGAGGGGTGACAGCCGCCTCCGGCACTTTCGCCGATCACCGCCCGTTCCACGAGCAGCCGCCTTTTCAGGAGTGATCAATGACGACACCCGACGCCACCGATGTCATCGACGCCAACGACCGGCTCGTCGCACGCACCACCGCCGGTGCCGTACGCGGGCGCCGCGAGGAGGATCTGACCGTCTTCCGCGGCATCCCCTTCGCCGCGCCCCCGGTCGGCGAGGCCCGCTTCCAGGCCCCGCGCCCGCCACACCCGTGGGACGGGATACGGGACGCGTACGCCTTCGGCCCGCCGCCCCCGCAGGAGGTGGGCATCCAGGGCCGGGCGGGGATCCTGGACGCCCCGACCGGCGACGACTGGCTGACGGTCAACGTCTGGACGCCGGCCCCGGAGCCGGCCCCGTCGGCCGCCCGCCCGGTGATGGTGTGGATCTACGGCGGCGCCTACAAACTCGGCCACTCCGGCAGCCCCGGCTACGACGCGCAGCACCTCGCCCGCGCCGGCGATCTGGTCATCGTCACGTTCAACTACCGCGTCGGTATAGAGGGGTTCGCCCGGATCGAGGGCGCGCCGGCCAACCGGGGCCTGCTCGACCAGGTCGCCGCGCTGGAGTGGGTGCGGGACAACATCGGGGCCTTCGGCGGCGATCCGGGCCGGGTGACCGTCTTCGGTGAGTCGGCGGGCGCCGGTTCGGTGGCCGCGTTGCTGGCCATGCCGAGCGCGCGGGGTCTGTTCGGGCGGGCCATCGCGCAGAGAGTGCCCGGCACGTACTTCTCCGACGAGCTGGCCCGCGACCTCGCGGGCGCGATCGCCGCGGAGGCAGGCCTGCGACCGACGGCGGCCGACCTCTCCACGGTGGACCCGCGCAAGCTGCCCGAGGCTGGTGCGGCGCTGGGCGCGAAGATGGCACAGCGGGTGGACCGCTGGGGCCAGGTCGCGCCCACGGTCACCCCGTTCTCACCCGTGGTCGACGGCGAGATCCTGCCGACGACTCCGTGGCAGGCGCTGGCGGCGGGCGCCGCTCGGGACGTCGAGCTGATCGTCGGACACAACGCGCAGGAGTTCCGCCTGTTCATCGCCATGGGCGGCCTGCTGGGCAAGGTGACCGGGGAACAGGCGACGACGGCCTTGCGCCTGTTCGCCCCGGGCGGGGGAGCGGAGGGCGAACAGGCGTACCGGTCGGCCTTCCCGGACGCGGATCCGGGCGAGCTGTACGAGCGGGTGCAGTCGGACTGGCTGTTCCACATACCTTCCCTGCACCTGGCCGAGGCGCAGGTGGCGGGCGGCGGCCGGGCCCATGTCTACGAGCTGACCTGGCCCGCCCCGGGAGCGGGCGGCACCCTGGGCGCGTGCCACGGCCTGGACATCCCGCTGCTGTTCGGCACCTACGCCGCGGACCTCGGGAACCTGCTGTTCGCGGGGGTGGAGGTGCCGGACGAGGCCCGTGCCCTGACCGCGAGTTTCCACCGGTCGTGGACGTCCTTCGCGCGGACGGGAGACCCGGGCTGGCCGGCGTACGACGCGGAACGGAGGCTGGTGCAGGTGCTGGACGTGGAGCCCGAGGTCCGCCCGTACCCGGAGGAGACGTCCCGCCGGTTGTGGGAGGGCCACGACTTCCCGCCGCTGCCGTTGCTGGACAGCGGCGCCCAGGACAGGCAGCCATAGCGGCCCCGCGGCCCTGCGGCCCCGCGGCCCTGCGGCCTGTGGCCCCGCGGCCCTGTGGCCCCGCGGCCCTGCGGCCTGTGGCCCCGCGGCCCTGCGGCCTGTGGCCCTGCGGCCTGTGGCCCTGCGGCCTGTGGCCCCGCGGCCCCGCGGCCTGTGGCCCCGCGGCCTGTGGCCCCGCGGCCCTGCGGCCTGCGGTCCTGCGGTCCTGCGGCCTGCGGTCCTGCGGCCTGCGGTCTCAGTGGTCCTAGAGGTTGCCGAGCGGTTCGATGTCGACCTTCATCGGGGTGCCCCAGATCCGCAGCACCTCGTAGTCGGTGAACTCGTGCACCAGGCGGTAGGCCATCGCGGGCCGGGATCCGCGTCGCAGCGCGGCGATGTAGAGCTCGGCCTCGCGGCGGTCCCTGCGCGGCGTCCCGCAGAGCTGCCACTCCTGCCCGGTCCACAGCTCCGCCAGCCAGCGCTGCTGGGGCTGCGGGCGGTCGGCGCGGGTGCCGTACCGGGAGACGGAGGGGGTGGGAGCGGTGTACGGCGCCTGTGGGGCGGGGCCGTTGAACTCGGTGCGCCGGGCCGTCCGGCGGCGAGTCTCGCACAGCAGGCACAGGTCGGGGGCCGCCTTGTCGACCGGACCGTGCGGGTGCTCGGCGCAGCGGGTGGTGGGCGTGGCGCCGACGACGCTGTCGTCCAGCAGGTCCAGGGCACGCCGCAGATCGGCCTTGACCTCGTGCAGCCGGGAGTCCGGGGTGTCGGCGGCGAGCGCTTCCCCGTGCTCGCCGAGAAGACGGAGGGCACGGCCGAGCGCGGTGAGCTGGGCGTGGTTCATGGCTCCTAGGGTAGGCGGGCGCGGCTGTCGGCCGATCCGTGCCGGTCGGCGGCGACACCGCGGTCGCGCACACCCCGTCACGGAACGCTCCCGGCGTCCACGCCTCCGCTTGCCGAGTGCCTCCACCCGCCGAGTGCCCCCAGCCCCGTCGGCCTGGGCTCGCCCGACGTGCGGGGTCGGCGTGGTCCGCCCGACTCATTCAGCACTCCCGGCGTCCACGCCTCCGCTCGCCGAGCGCCTCCACCCGCCGAGTGCCCCCAGCCCCGTCGGCTTGGGCTCGCCCGACCTGCGGGGTCGGCGCGGTCCGCCGACTTGCTCAGCTCATCCCGGCGTCGCCGACTTCCGCGGTCGCCCTGGCCTGCCTGGCTTTCCCGGCCTCTTCGGGCTCCCGGGCCTCGTCGGGCTCTCCCTTCGGGTTGGCGTTCGGTCTGCTCAGTCCGCCGAAGGCGTAGGTCGCCGCGAAGCCGGTCGCGTAGCCCGTCAGCAGGCCGCCCGCGTAGATCGCTGCTGTCAGGCCCAAGCCGCGGTTGCCTGCCAGGAGCGGGAAGAGGGCCCAGCCGGACGGGCCGATCGCCGTCGCGCCGACCCTGTCGCCGAGCATCGCGAAGAAGCCGACGAAGGCACCGCCGGCCGCCCCGCCCGCGCAGGCGGTGAGGAAGGGGCGGCCCAGCGGGAGCGACACCCCGTAGACCAGGGGCTCCCCGACGCCCAGCAGCCCGGCCGGGAGCGCCGACCTGATCGTCGTCCTGATGGACGTGTCGCGCAGCCGGACGTACACCGCCACCGCCGCGCCGACCTGGCCCGCGCCCGCCATGGCCAGGACGGGCAGCAGGACCGTGTAGCCCTGCTGTTCGATGAGGGTGGTGTGGATGGGGATGAGGGCCTGGTGGAGGCCGAGCATCACCAGGGGCAGGAAGAGGCCGCCGAGCACCAGCCCCGCGAAGGCGCCCGTCGTCGCCAGCAGCCAGTTCGCCGCCGTGCCGATGGCCGAGGACACCGCGCCGGCCGCGTACATCAGGCCGTACAGCGTGCCGAGCCCGGCGACGAGGACGGTCAGGGTGGGGGTGAGGAGTACGTCCAGCGCCTCCGGGACGCGGCCGCGGCACCACTTCTCGACGCGGGTCGCCAGCAGGGCCGCCGCCAGTGCGCCGAGGACCCCGCCCTGGCCGGGGGCGAGGGTCACCCCGAACGCCGTCACCTTCGCGACCCCCGGGTACACGACGATCGCCGCGACCGCCCCGCCCAGGATCGGTGTGCCGCCGAACTCCTTCGCCGTGTTGTGGCCGACGAAGACGGCGATCAGCGCCATGAAGGCGGACGCGACGGCGGTCAGGGCGGGGCCGAGCCCGGGCAGCCACCCGGCGTTGAGCAGCAGACCGTTGACCCCGGCGAGGATCCCGCAGCCGATCAGGGCGGGGATGAGCGGGACGAACACAGCGGCCAGCCGGCGCAGGCCGGACCTGATCGGGGTCGCGTCGGCCCGGCGCCGGGCCTGCCGCGACCCGGCCCGGCGGGCGCCCGGTTCATCGGCGGTGGACGGCCGGGCGAGCAGCTGCTCGAAGTCGGCCGTCACCCTTGTCACGGCGCCCGGCCCGAGGACCACCTGGTACGAGCCGCCGTCCACGACGACCCCGAGCACCCCGGGCACCGCCCGCAGCGCCTCCTCGTCCGCCTCGGACGGGTCGGCGAGGCCCAGCCGCAGCCGGGTCATGCAGTGGGCGACGGACCTGACGTTCGCGGGGCCGCCCACCAGGGGCAGGATCGCGGCGGCGGTGGAGGAGGAGTCGATGCGCACCCCCCGAGCGTGCGGCTCAGTCGCTCACCGCGCCGAGCGCGGCGCGCAGATGTCCCCCGGACTCCTCCAGAAGGCGGGCGGCGGCCGGCCCGTCCACCCCGGCCAGCAGGGTGAGGATCGCGTTCTTCACCTCGCCGCCGGTGGCCGCGAGGGCCGCTTCGATGTCCTTGTCGTCCGCCCCGGTCGCCAGCGCCACGATGCGGTGCGAGCGGGCGCGCAGCTTCTCGTTCGAGGCACGGACGTCGACCATCAGGTTCCCGTACGTCTTGCCCAGCCGGATCATCGTGATCGTCGAGATCATGTTCAGCACCAGTTTCTGGGCGGTGCCCGCCTTCAGCCGGGTGGAGCCGGTGAGCAGCTCCGGGCCCACGACCACGTCGATCCCGTGCTCGGCGGCGGCGGCCAGCGCGCTGCCCGGGTTGCAGGACAGCCCGACGGTCAGGGCGCCCCGCGCCCGCGCGTACCGGACGGCGCCGACGGCGTAGGGGGTGCGGCCGGAGGCGGAGACGCCGACCACGGTGTCGTCGGGGGTGAGCGCGAGGGCGGCCAGGTCCGCCTCGGCGAGGTCCTGGGAGTCCTCGGCGCCCTCGACGGAGGTGACCATGGCCGTCGGGCCGCCCGCGATCAGCCCGACGACCTGGCCGGGTGCGGTGTTGAAGGTCGGCGGGCACTCGGAGGCGTCGAGCACCCCGAGCCGCCCGGCGGTGCCGGCACCGGCGTAGACCAGCCGCCCGCCGCGCGCCATGCGTGCCGCGACGGCGTCGACGACGGCGGCGATCTGCGGGAGCCGCGCGCCGACGGCGGCTGGGACGGCGGTGTCCTCGCCGTTCATGAGCCGGGCGATGTCGAGGGTGGGGAGCCGGTCGATCTCGGCGAGATCGGGGCGGAACGCTTCGGTGGTGAGGGACTCGAGCGCGGTGCGCAGCTCACGGGGGTCGGGACGGGAGGTCATCGGGGGCGGCTCTTTCCGGTGCGGGTCGGGGCGACTGCGGGCACCGCTGCGGCCTACCGGCCCACCGGGTGCCCCTACGGTCTACCGGCGCCGGTGGGCCAACGCCTCGTACGACGCGGCCGGCGCCGGTGCGGCCGTCGCGCAGGTCCGCCGGGCCACGCCGACGAACAGACAGTCCACCACCAGCAGTTGGCTGGTCCGGGACGACGTCGCCGCCGGACGCGGCTCACTCTCCCGGGCGGTCGACGCGGCCAGTACGGTGATCGGCGTACCGCGTCACCGCGCACTTCGGCCGCCCCGTGACGGCGACGGTCGTGGCCCCGCGCCCGAACGCCTCCCGCAGCGGTTCGATGACGTCCCCCGTCGCACCGGAGTGCGTGATGGCGATGGCGAGGCCGCCGACGGCGAGCTGCACCGCGTTCGTCACCGCGAGGTGGGTGTCGCTGTGGGACTGAACGTTTCTTTCACGGCCTTGGTCACCTCTGAAAGCTATTTTCTGTTCGGGCTCCGGGGCAAGAGTGCGCACAATGGGGGGATGGATCCCATCAGCCCCCTGGAACAGACCCTGCACGCGGCACGCGCCCTCGTGCTGGCCGATCTGGCCTCGGGCGACGTCGCCGCGGCGGACGTGGTCTCGTTGGTCGAGGACTCCGTCGTGCAGCGGCGCTGGTGGGTCGAGCAGTGGCCGGACGGTATGGCGTACGTGGCGGGACTGATCGCGCAGGACGTGCAGGACGCGCTGCTGGAGCGGTACGGGCGCTGGCCCCTGTGCCCGGTCTGCGGCTCGGGCGATCCGCACGCGCTCGAGGTCGAGCCCGAGCTCGGACCCGACCCGCACTGGGTGTGCCACAAGGCGGGCGTGAAGGTCGCGCCGGTGGGCTCGCTGGGGCCGGCCCTGGGCGGCGCGGCATCCTCATGAGGCTCTCGTGACCGTCTACATCGACCCGCCGGACTGGCCGGGGCACGGCCGTATGTGGTCCCACCTCGTCAGTGACGTCTCGTACGCCGAACTGCACCTCTTCGCCGAGGGGCTGGGCGTCCCCCGGCGTGCCTTCGAGCGCGATCACTACGACATCCCGTCACACCGCTACGCCGAGGTGGTGGCCGCCGGCGCGGTCCGGGTGAGCAGCCGCGAGGTGGTGCGCCTGCTGACGGCGGCGGGCCTGCGCAGACGCAAGGGCGGCGCGAAGTAGGGGAGGCGTGGTGCACGTGGCGGAGCGGGGACCGGCTCCGCCTAGGCCGGGCGAGGTCTGCCGCGCAGTTCGTACGCGTCCTCCCGGTCGCCTTCGCCGACCTTGACGAACCCGGCCCGCTCGAGCACCCCCCGGGAGGGTGCGTTGGTGTGCTCGACGACCGCGAACAGGCGTCGTACGTCGTCCCGGGCCAGCGCCCAGCCGGCCAGCGCGCGCAGCGCCTCGGTCGCGTAGCCGTGGCCGCGGGCGGCCTCGACGAGGTCGTAGCCGATCTCCGTGCGGCCGTCCTCGTCGGGAGCCGCGTGGAAGCACATGCTGCCGACGGCCCGGCCGTCCTGTCGCCGCACGAGGACGTACATGCCGAACTCCGGCCGGTGCACGCCGGACACGTACGCCCGCACCATCATCCCGGCGGCGTCCCGCGTCCCCTCGAACGGTCCGCCGTCGAGCCACACGAAGCCTCCGCCGCCGCCCGCCCGCAGTCCGGCGGCGGCGCTGGGCGTGACGCCTTCGAGGGTGAGGCGTTCGGCGGGGATGCGCGGGGTGGTCACGAGGCGAGCAGTTCCAGTTCGCCCCGCAGGTTGTAGCGGGCCGTGGCCTCCCACCGCTCGCTCCCGTACGGCGTCCTGAACAACCGGGGCAGGTTCAGGAGTTGGCGCAGGATGTCCGCGCGGCCGGTCCGGAAGGCGTCGTTCGGGACGAAGTGGTACTCCTCGCGGACGGCTGCGGTGTAGGCGGCGTACGCGGACGGTGGCGCGGCGAGGATCGCGAGGTCTGCGTCGCACAGGACCTGGCCGTCGAGGTCGTCGTCGGCCGGATCGTGGGTGACGGTGAGCCGGACGAGTCTCGCGACCTCGGCGGTCCGCTCCGGCGACACCCCGGCCTCGGGCAGCGCGCGCTCGGCGAGGCGGGCGGAGCGCTCCTCGTTCTCGGAGCGGTCGGGCAGGTAGACGGCGTCGTGGAACCAGGCGGCCAGCCGGACGACGCCCGGGTCGGCGGTGTACTCGGCGAGTACGTCGATGCGGTCGAGGACCTCGGTGAGGTGCGTGAGCGTGTGGTAGCGGCGCTGCGGCTCCTGCCAGCGGGCGAGGAGGTCGTCGCAGTACGGCGCCGGGTCGGGACCGTCGGCCGGGCCCCGGGTCCTCTCCAGGGTGTGGCTGAAACGGGTGCGCAGGGCGTCGAGATCGGCCATGGCCTCATTGTCGCGCGTGCGGACGGGTTCTCCGGCGTTATTCTTGAATTGGACTAGACCTGTAGTCCGCCGAAGAAGCCGATGAGCCGTGAGCCGATCAAGCCGATGAGCGCCGACGAATGGGGTCCCATGAGCAAGCGTGCAGTTCTGGAGGTGATCGCCCTCGACGTGGAGGACGCGGTCGCCGCCCAGGCCGGGGGCGCGGACCGCCTCGAGCTGGTCACCGACATGGCCGCCGACGGGCTCACCCCGCCGGTCGCGGTCTTCGCCGGGATCCGGGCCGCCGTGGACCTCTCCCTGCGCGTGATGCTGAGACGCTCCGAAGGCTTCGCGGCGGGAACCGCCGAGGACGTCGCCTCCCTCGTACGGCTCGCGGGCGAGCTGCGGACGGCCGGCGCGGACGAGTTCGTGCTCGGGTTCCTCGACGCCGAGGGCGGGGTGGACCTGGCCGCGGTGGAGCGGGTCGTCGCCGAGCTGGACGGCTGCCGCTGGACCTTCCACCGCGCCCTCGACCACGCAGGCGACCGTGACGCCCTGCGCAAGCAGCTGGACGGCCTGCCCGGACTGGACACCTACCTCACCGCCGGTTCCGCCACCGGCGTCGACACCGGCCTTCCCACCCTCCTCGCGGAGGCGGCACGGCACGGGGAGCAGGGCTACGAGCAGCAGCTCCTCGTGGGCGGCGGCCTGCGCCTCGACCATGTGCCGGTGCTGGTTGCCGGCGGAATCGACGCCTTCCACATCGGCGGCGCGGCCCGCCCCGGCGGCTGGACCGGCCCGGTGTCGGCGCGGGCCGTCGCGCAATGGCGGCGGGCAGTCGACGGCGAGCGGGCAGTCGACGGCGAGCGGGCAGTCGACGGCGAGCGGGCCGGGTAACCCGCGCGCCGACCGTCGGCCGAGGCCCGGCGGGTGGACCGTCAGCCGAGCTGGGGCGGCAGCGGGGCCGCGTGGGTCACGATCAGGCCCGACACCGCCCGGGTCAGTGCCACGTACAGCCGCCGCAGGCCCGTCCGCTCGTCCGGTTCGCCGTCGACCACCGCCCGGGGTTCGTCCAGGACGACGTAGTCGTACTCCAGGCCCTTGGCCAGGGAGGCCGGGACCAGGGTGAGACGGGTCTCGGCGGTCGTCTCCTCACCGGGGGACAGGTGGCCGATCCCGGCCGCCGTCAGCGCCTCGGCCAGCGCCGGGATCCGGGCGTCGGCCGCGATCAGGCCCGTCGAGCCCTCGTTGCGCAGCAACTCCTCGCAGGCCGCGACGACTTCGGTGACTTCTGCGACCGGCCGGAGGTCGAAGAAGCCCGGGTTCTCACGGACCGAGGCGACGGGTGTGAGGCCCGGTGCGATGTGCGGGAGCAGCCGGGAGGCGTAGGTGATGACGTCCGTCGGCACGCGGAAACCGGCCGTCAGCTCCTCGATCACCGCGTCCGCCTTGCCGAGGTGGGTGAGCGCCTCCTCCCAGCTCCGGGTCGCCCAGGGCGTGGTGCCCTGCGCCAGGTCGCCCAGCACGGTCGCCGAACCCGTCGTGCAGCGGCGGCCGACCGCCCGGTACTGCATGGGGGACAGGTCCTGCGCCTCGTCCAGCACCACATGGCCGAGGGAGTGCGTGCGCTCGACGATGTCGGTCGCCTCGTCGATGAGTACCGCGTCCGCCGCCGACCACCTGGCCGACTTCACGGACCGCACCGGCTTCGCCCACAGGATCGTCTTCTGCTCGTCCTCGTTCAGCACGCCCTCCGCGTGCGCGGCCAGGAACTCCGCGTCCGTGAGCAGCCGGAGCACCAGTTTCGCCGGATCGACGGCCGGCCAGACCGCCTTCACGGCCGCCTTCACCGCGCTGTTGCGGGCGACGGCGTCCTGCACCCGGTCGTCGGGAGCCTCGCCCGAGCGTTCCATCTGGACCAGGATCGCGTGCGCGATGCGCTGCGGCAGGGCCTCACGGGCGGCGCCGTAGCGGATGTCGCGGTCCAGCAACTCCCGTACCATTCCCTCCAGTTCATAGGCCGGCAGCCGCCACCGCCGGGAGCCGCGCACGACGACGAGCGGTTCGCTCGGCATGCTCACGTGTGAGCGGACGGCCCGCCGCAGCACCTGCGCCATCCTCGCGTCGCCCTTGACGATCGCCGCCGCCGCGTCGTCCGCGCCCCGCACCTCCACATGGGCCACCAGGTCGTCGACCGTGCCCTGGCGTACCGTCAACTCGCCCAGCGCGGGCAGCACCTGCTCGATGTAGTGGAGGAAGGACTTGTTCGGTCCGATGACCAGCGTGCCGGTGCGGGCGAGCCGCTCGCGGTGGGCGTAGAGCAGATACGCCACCCGGTGCAGACCGACGGCCGTCTTCCCGGTTCCCGGCCCTCCCTGGACACAGACCGTCCCGCCCAGCCCGCTGCGCACGATCTCGTCCTGCTCGGGCTGAATGGTGGCGACGATGTCACGCATCGGTCCGACACGCGGCCGCTCGATCTCCCGCTGGAGCAGCATGCTGGTCCGCGCCGTCTCCGCCGGGTCGGAGAGGTGCTCGTCCTCGTAGGCGGTGAGGTCGCCGCCGGTGTAACCGAAGCGGCGGCGCAGCCCGACATCCATCGGGTCCTTCTTCGAGGCCCGGTAGAACGGCTGCGAGACCGGCGCACGCCAGTCGATGACCATCGGATCGCCCTCGCCGTCGTGCACATGCCGACGCCCGATGTAGAACTGCTCCCCCTCCGCGCCCTCCGCCCGCGCTGCGCCGGGAGCGTGCAGGTAGTCGAGCCGGCCGAAGAACAGCGGGGTGTGGCTGAGGTCGGCGAGCGCCTTGATGCGCTCCCCGATCTGCCGCTCCAGGATCTGGGCGTTGACCCAGTTCGCGGTGACGTCGCGGATGTCGAGGGCCTCGACGTCCTCGCGCATGGCACGCAGGGCGCTCCGGGAGGAGCGGAGGTGGGCGCGTTCGCGGGCGAGCGGATCGTTGTCCACAGGTGTGGACGACGACGGGGACGGCGTGGACGGCGTGGACAAGGGGGTGCCTCCGGACCGGCTGAGGGGGGCGCTGCGGGCGCCGCGGTGAGACCGTCCGGTTTCCGGCCGGACGGCGGCACTCCGGGAAGGGAGGCGGGCAAGAGCGGAGATTGTAGGTGAACGGGACAGGCGCGTGCCAACGCATTTGGTTCCGCCGCCCTCGGCGCGGATCCCGGTGGAACCCTTCCCCACCCCTATGGGACGGCCCCCGCCCCTGGGAACGGGCCCTCCCCGCCCCTGGGGACGGCCCTCCGTCCCGTAGGGGAGACCTCCGTCCCGTAGGGGATACCCCCGCCCGTGGGTGTACCCGAGGAGTACGCCGAACGGGGACCTGGGACCGATGCCCCCTTTATGCCTCGGATCCCATCATGGAGACATGAGTGCAGCGACCCTCACCCCAGTCCCAGGTCGCCCGTCCGGCGCGACCTCCCTGTCCGACACACACCGTCACCGCCTCGGCGACGCCCTGCGCGCCGTGAAGGTCTTCGCGGGCGCCGCCTTCGACGTGATCATCCTCGGCGAGTACGGCGAGGAAGCCGGAGTCCACCGGCGCAGGTGACCCGGGCGGGACTCAGGCGGAACTCAGGCGTGACCCGGGCCGGACTCGGGCCCCTCCGCCAGCAGCTCGTCCGCGTCCATGATCCGGTACGCGTAACCCTGTTCCGCCAGGAAGCGCTGGCGGTGCGCCGCGAAGTCCTGGTCGAGGGTGTCCCGTGCCACCACCGAGTAGAAGTGGGCCTGGTGGCCGTCCGCCTTGGGGCGCAGGACACGGCCGAGGCGCTGCGCCTCCTCCTGACGGGAACCGAAGGTGCCCGAGACCTGGATGGCGACCGTCGCCTCCGGCAGGTCGATCGAGAAGTTCGCGACCTTGGACACCACCAGCACGCTGATCTCGCCCTCCCGGAAGGCGTCGAAGAGCTTCTCGCGCTGCGCGTTGGAGGTCTCGCCCTTGATCACCGGAGCGTCGAGGTGTTCGCCCAGCTCGTCCAGCTGGTCGATGTACTGGCCGATGACGAGGATCTGCTGCCCCGCGAAGCGGCGGACGATCGCCTCGGTCACCTTCCGCTTCGTCGCCGTCGTCGCGCAGAAGCGGTACTTCTCCTCCGCCTCGGCGGTCGCGTACGCCAGCCGCTCGGAGTCCGTCAGGTTCACCCGGACCTCGACGCAGTCCGCGGGCGCGATGTAGCCCTGCGCCTCGATCTCCTTCCACGGAGCGTCGAACCGCTTCGGCCCGATCAGGGAGAACACGTCCGACTCACGGCCGTCCTCGCGGACCAGGGTCGCGGTCAGACCGAGGCGCCGACGCGCCTGGAGATCCGCCGTGAACTTGAAGACCGGCGCCGGCAGCAGGTGCACCTCGTCGTAGAGGATGAGCCCCCAGTCCCGGGAGTCGAACAGCTCCAGGTGCGGGTAGACGCCCTTCCGCCGGGTCGTCAGCACCTGGTAGGTGGCGATGGTGACGGGCCGGATCTCCTTCCGCGTCCCGCTGTACTCGCCGATCTCCTCCTCGGTCAGCGACGTCCGCTTCACCAGCTCGTGCTTCCACTGCCGCGCGGAGACCGTGTTCGTGACGAGGATCAGCGTGGTCGACTTCGCCTGGGCCATCGCCCCGGCGCCCACGAGGGTCTTGCCCGCACCGCACGGCAGGACCACGACCCCGCTGCCGCCGTGCCAGAAGTTCTCCACCGCCTGCTTCTGGTACGGCCTGAGCGCCCAGCCGTCCTCGGCCAGCTCGATCGGGTGCGCCTCGCCGTCCACGTACCCCGCGAGGTCCTCGGCCGGCCAGCCCAGCTTCAGCAGCGTCTGCTTGATCTGCCCGCGCTCGGAGGGGTGCACGGCGACGCTGTCCGGGTCGATCCGGACGCCGACCAGCGGAGCGACCCGCTTGGAGCGCAGGATCTCCTCCAGCACCGGCCGGTCGGTGCTGGTGAGCACGAGCCCGTGCGCCGGGTGCTTGCTCAGGGTCAGCCGGCCGTAGCGGTCCATCGTCTCGGCGATGTCGACGAGCAGCGCGTGCGGCACGGGGTAGCGGCTGTACTGCACGAGCGCGTCCACGACCTGCTCGGCGTCGTGCCCGGCCGCCCGGGCGTTCCACAGGCCCAGCGGCGTCAACCGGTAGGTGTGGATGTGCTCCGGCGCCCGCTCGAGCTCCGCGAACGGCGCGATGGCACGACGGCACTCGTCCGCCTGCTCGTGGTCGACCTCCAGGAGCAGAGTCTTGTCCGACTGGACGATCAGCGGTCCGTTCACGTACGCCATCCCTTCCGCACGGGCCAAACCTCCAGTGTGCCGTACGCCGTGCCGTAACGGTGCTCCGCTTCTCCCCGGGGGCCCTGCGCAACCCTGTCCGTCATTCGCGTGTCTGACCGGGGGAGCGGCGCGATGGACGCGACGCGGTGGGGAGTCACGGTATGTCGGTCCTGTCGTTCCGCAGGGGCGCGGTCGGCGTGGGAGCAGCGGCGGTGCTGGCGGCCACGGGTACCTGGGTCATGTGGCCGGCGGAGATCGACGGGCAGCTGTGGGGCGAGGTACGGCCGGTGATCGAGGCCAGGATCGCGGCGGAGTCGCGGGGGAGCGGCTACGGCGAGAGCGCGCCCGCGCTCGAGGCGCGCTGGTTCTGCCACGCGGAGGTGCTCGAACTGGAGGAGCACGGGGACGAGGTACGGGCCGGCGTCAACACGCTGTGCGTCGAGTACGGGGTGCGGGGCGACGCGCTGGTGGAGTGCGGGGCCGGGCAGTACCCGCAGGTGGTGCGGCTGGAGCGGGACGACTCGGCCGCCGGGGGCTACCGGGTGGTGGCGCGGGAGGAGCCGCCGGACGGCGACGGCTACGGGCGGTGGACGGAGTCCCACTTCGGGGTCCTCACCAGGGCCTCCCTCCAGGACCGGATGTCCTCCCGGTCCCTGGAGGCCACGGCCCGCACCCACTTCGGCCTGCCGGCGGACGCCGACATCGCGCAGTGCTGACCCGACGCCCCTGCCCTGCCGGCGCCTCACCCGCCGGACGGCGCCCCGGAAGCCACCCCACCACGGCCTTCCGGCCTTCCGGCCTTCCGGCCCGTCGCCCGTCGGCACCGGCCCGTTGCCTCACCGGCCCGTAGCCCGTCCGCTCACCGGCCCGTCGCCCGTCGGCTCACCGGCCCTCCGGCCCGTCGCGTCGGCTCGCCGCTCCGTCGCCCGTCGGACAACCGGCCATTGACCCGGCGGTCACGCTCCCGGCCTCCAGCCGTGGCCCATCGCTCGCGGGTTTCGGCCGAGGCGGAGCGGGCCGGCGCGTTGCTCCCGACCCGACGACTCCCGACCCGATGGCTCCTGGCCCGGGGGCCGGTACGGCGGACGGCCAGGGTGAGGGCGGTCGCGGTCAGTCTTCCGCCAGTTCGGCCACTCCCGTGATCCGGTGCAGCGGGTAGGTGCGGACCTCGTCCGCCGTGTGGTCGTACGCCGTCACGAAGCCGCCCTCCACCCGGACCGGGGCGATGACGCGCTGGCTGGCGGTGCCCTCGGCGTTGACGTAGCCGATCCACAGGGCCTCGCCGGTCAGGACGGCGGCCTGCATGGTGGCGAGGGTCTCGGCGGAGCTCGTCCTGGGGAGTTCGCCGGGGGCGAGCGGGGCGGCGTCGTCCGTCGGTTTGCGGGGCGCCGTGGCGGCCAGGTCGCCGGCCCGGATCGCCCGGATCGCCGCGGTGAGCAGGGTGGTGTCGGGCACCGGGGGGCCGTCCGGCACCGGCTCAGGAGCCGTGCGCGGCGGGGTGCGGTGGGCATGTGCGCGGGTGATCAGGACGTCACCCTCGGCGGACTCGGCGGCGGGCGCGAAGCCCATCGCCCGCAGACCTTCGAGGAGGGTCGCCGGGTCGGCCTGGGCCGCGAGCACCGTCGGCGCCAGCCGCCGCAGGCGCAGGGCGGCGGCGCGCTTGTCGGCGAGGATCTCGTTCAGCAGGGCGTCGTCGTCGCAGCGGACGTAGGCCGAGGCCGCGCCCACCCGTAGATGGCCGTGCCGGCGGGCCACGTCGTCGATCAGGTACGCCAGCGGCTGCGGCACCGGCGTACGGGAGTGCTCGGCGAGGAAGGCGTGCAGGTCGGAGGCGCTGCGGCCGGCGTCCAGAGCACGGCGCACCGAGCCGGGGGTGAAGCGGTAGACGGTCGCGCCGCCCTTGGACTCGACGTCCGCGAGAACGCCCAGCACATCGGCCAGCGGGCGCCGCAGCGGGCCGGGGGCGACCGCGGTCAGGTCGGCCTGGAGCAGGACGTGGTCCAGGGGCTCGGGCAGCAGCGGGGTGAGCAGACGGGCGGCGGCCGCGGTGGCCACGGCCTGCTCGGGCGGTGAGAGGGGCGCGGCCGACGGGCCGGCGGTGGCCGGGCGGTGGTGCGCGGGCAGCTTGTCGCCCGGGCCGGTCGGGGCGGCCGCCGCGTCGGCGGTGGTGGCGGCGGCCGGCTTCGGCGCGGGCCGTGCCCCGATCAGGGCCCGCCCGTGCGACGACAGCGCGCCCCGGCCGGTCACCCCCAGGAGTTCGGCCTCCATCAGGGTCCAGCGGGCCAGCCGGGAGCGCAGATCGTCGTCGCCCAGAGAAACATGAGAGGCGTGAGAGGCGTGAGAGCCCTGTGTGCCCTGGGGATTCTGCGGGTTCTGCTGCCCCTGCGGGTTCTGCTGACCCTGTGGGCCGCGCAGCGGGCGCTCCCAGCGCAGCCGGGCCAGCACCGCCGCCGCGTCCGGCGCCGCGCCCTCGGGCAGCCCGGCCAGCAGGGTCAGCACCCGGTGGCGTACCTCGGGCGCGGCGGACCGGTCCAGGCCCGGCCCCAGCGCCGACAGCGCCCGCTCCTTGAGATCCCGGCCGCCGACCACCCCGGACGTCCGGGTCGCCGCCAGCCAGGCCTGCGCGAGCTGCGCCCACCGGTCGGCGGGAGGCCGCTCCAGCCAGTCGTCGTACTCCGGGGTCGCCGCGTACCGCTCGTCGGCCTCCCCGTCGGAGGCGAGCAGCCCGGCCGCGTACGTCAACTCGACCCAGAACGCCGCCATCGGCTCGGACACGTCGAGGGCGACGGCCGTCCGCTTGAGGTCGCGCACGCTCAGCCCGCCGGCCCGCAGGACCGAGGGACCGCCCTCGTGCCAGTCCTTCAGCAGCTCCTCGACGGTCGTCAGCGCCGTGTACGCCTGCCCGGCCGCCGTCGCGTCCACCACCTGGGGACGATGCACGACGAGCGCCTCGACGGTGGGCGGCACGGGTTCGGCCGTGCGGTGGGCCCGGCCCTCGCGCAGATGCAGGGCGACCTCGCGGGGCAGTACGACGGTCCCGGGCGCCGTCGGCAGCAGCAGCCCGCGATCGAGCAGCCAGCGCAGCCGCGCCGCCGGATCGGCCGTGACCTGCCCGTACGGCGGCCCCCACATCAGCCGCTTCAGGACGTCGAGCGAGTCGGCGGGCGCCTTGGCGAGCAGGGCGGCCATCTTCCTGCGGTGGGTGAACAGGGCGGTGAGCGCGCCGACGGCGGACACCGAGTCGTGCGTGGACGGCAGCCCGGCCGTCGCCACCAACTCCTGGATCCGGCCCGGTGACATGCCCGCCGTCGCCTCCCGCACGCTCGGCCCGAGCCCGGTGGGGGACGGGTGCTGCGCGGACGGCGCGAGCAGTTCGCGGGCCGTGCGGACGAGGCGGAGGCTGCCTTCGTCACCCCAGACCAGGGCCTGTTCCCGCAGGGCCGCCAGGGCGCCGGGCAGCGCGCCGGCGACGGCCGGATCGCGCGCGTCGCCCGCCATCAGTCCGAGCAGCTCGTCGTACGTCGCCGGATCGCCGGCCACGGCCAGCGCTTCCGCGCTCTGCAGGGCGAAACGGTCGAGCCGCTCCAGCGCGCGCACGACGGAGGCGCGGGTGCCGGCGCGGGTGGCGAGCTGGGTGAGGTCGGTGGGGACCGGGGTGACGAGGTCGGGGCGGGCGCGCAGCAGTGCGGCCAGGGACGCGTCGTCCCGGCCGCGGAGCGCTGCCGCTAGGGAGCGGGGTGCCCGCTGGTCCTCGGTGCTCATCTTGCCCACGGTAGCGGTTGGCGTCCCCCGGGGGCTGCGCCCCCGGACCCCCGCGTCGGCCCTGAAGGGGCCTTGTCCTC
>NZ_JBHWUU010000131.1:13655-16831 GCF_042737375.1 Streptomyces sp. NPDC060000 | reverse complement strand
GCCGCTCCTCCACCGGCGTACGCGGCGCCACGAACCGTTCCGCCGCGAACGCCGCCAGATCCGGCACCGGCAACCCACGATGATCCACCTTGCCGCTGTTGGTGAGCGGGATACGGTCGATGGTCATGCAGGCGGCCGGGATCATGTAGTCCGGCAGCACCTGGGCCAGTCGGCCGCGCAGGGCGGCCGCGTCCGGGAGGCCGCCCTTGCCGGCGACGACGTAGGCGACGAGGGACTTCTCTCCCGCCGCGCTTTCCTTGACGGTCACCACCGCGTCCCCGACACCGGCGTGTTCACGCAGCCGGGCCTCGATCTCGCCCAGCTCGATGCGGTAGCCACGGACCTTGACCTGGTTGTCGATCCGGCCGAGGCACTCCAGGGTGCCGTCGGGCAGGAAGCGGGCCAGGTCCCCGGTGCGGTACAGGCGTGAGCCGGCGGGGCCGTGGGGGTTGGGCAGGAACTTCTCGGCGGTCAGGCCCGCGCGGTCGAAGTAGCCGCGGGCCAGGCCGGTGCCGTCGAGGTGAAGTTGGCCGGGGACGCCGGGCGGTACCTGCCGCAGGTCCTCGGTCAGGACGTGGACGCCGGTGTTGGCGAGAGGGGCGCCGATGGAGATCGTCCCGGTGTTCTCCGGGATCTCCCAGAAGGTGGACCAGATGGTGGTCTCGGTGGGGCCGTAGACGTTGACGAGCCGCTGGACCTTGTCCTGGAGATCGGCGGCGAGTTCCGGTGTCACGGGTTCGCCGCCGGCCAGGGCGGTCACCGCGTAGTTGTCGAAGCCGGCGGCCAGCAGCAGGCGCCAGCCGGACGGGGTGGCCTGGACGTGGGTGACGCGGTGGCTGTCGACGAGGCCGACGAGGGCGGCGGCGTCCTTGGCCTGAGTGTCGGAGGCGAGCACGACGCGGCCGCCGGTGATCAGCGGCAGGTGCAGTTCGAGACCGGAGATGTCGAACGAGATGGAGGTGGAGGCCAGCCAGGTGGCCCGGCGTGCGGGCGCGATGTCGTCGCGGACGGAGGCCAGCAGGTTGAGCAGGGCCCGGTGACTGATCATCACGCCCTTGGGCCTGCCGGTGGAACCGGAGGTGTAGAGGACGTAGGCGAGTTGGTCCGGGTCGGTCCGGCGGCTGGGGTCCGTGGTGGGCACGGCGGCGGCTTCGTGGCCGTCGTCGAGGAGGACGGTGGTACCGGGGAAGCCGGCGGCCCGCTCCGCGTGTGCGGACTCGGTCACCAGGAGGGGGGCCCGCGCGTCGGAGAGCATGTAGGTGATGCGCTCGGTCGGCAGGGCCGGGTCGAGGGGGAGGTAGGCGGCTCCGGCCTTCCAGATGCCGTGCAGCACCGGGATCAGGTCCGGGCCGCGGCCGAGGCAGACTCCGACAATGGTGTCGGGACCGGCACCGGCGGCGATCAGCCGGTGCGCGACGCGGTTGGCGCGCTCCTCCACCTCCTGGTACGACAGCCGTACGGCGCCGGAAATCACCGCCACGGCTTTCGGGGTGGCGGCGCTGCGGGCGGCGAACAGCTCGCCGGTCAGCGGCTCGTGGCTGGCTTGGATCCCTGATCCGGACACTGGACTTGCTCCCCCTTCGGCGGGCGCGCCGATGCTCGGCTCGGACATGCCGAATCCCCCGATCCTGTGAGGCGGACGGTGCGCGACCGGCCGTTCTCCCGCGCCGCGGCGGGACGGTTCCCGGCGTGCGGCCGCGAGGAGGTCTCCCGCACCCTCGTAGCCATCAGATGCCTGGAGTCTGGGCGGGGCCGCTATAAGTGCTCTATACGAACGCGACTCGTCGGCCCCCAAGACAGGGCAGGCTTCGGGGCCGACGAGCGGTGGCGCCACCCAGGGGGATGTGGGTGAGCGCCGGTCTGGGGAAGGGGAGGGAAGGGGAAGGGGGACGTGCCGGGGTTTCGGTCAGCCCGCCTCGCCGCTGATGTCCGCGAGGATGCTGCGCCCGCCGCCGCGCCGTAGCGCCAGCGCGGCGGGCAGTACGGCGGCCAGCAGCGCGGTGACGGCGCACACGACGACGAGTCCGCCGAGGGTGGACCAGGGGACGACGGCGGGAGTGGCGCCGACCAACTGCCGCAGCGAGGCCCAGGAACCGGTGATGCTGATGGCAGAGCCCAGCCCGCCCAGGACGGCTCCCGCGGCCACACACATGAGGGTCTCCACCGCCACGGCACCGAGGACCTGGCCCGTGGTGGCGCCCGCCAGCCGGAGCATGGCCAGTTCGCGCCGGCGGTCGCCGATCGTCATCACCAGAGTGTTGGCGAGGGCGATCACGGCGTACAGGATCGACAGGCCGAGGATCATCAGCATGCCGTTGCGGGAGCTTTCCTCGTTGGCGTCGGTGGCCGCGGCCGCCACCTGCTGCGGGGTGGCCAGCCGGGCCCCCGTGCCGTGGACGGCGGCCTGGAGTGCCGCGGCCGTCTTCGCACGGTCGGTGCCCACGGCGAGCTGTACGTCGATCTGGCCGGCCATCGCCGTACCGGCGTAGGAGAAGTCGACGTACGCCCGGACGTCGTCGTTGCCGGCGGCGAGTACGGCGGCGACGCGGAGCTTCTTCGGGGTGCCGTCGGCCAGCCAGACCTTGATGCGGTCCCCGGTGTGCGGGGAGCCGGGCCAGGCGTCGCTGACCACGATGGAGTCAGGGCCGAGGCCGTTCAGAGTGCCTGTCGAGACCCGCAGGCCGGAGACGGTGCCCAGCGTGGACGAGTCGACCGCCGCCGCATGCCGGGCGAGGGCGGGCTTCAGCGGCCGCGAGGCGAAGACCGTCGTGGGAGTGGTCACCAGGGCGGTGGTGCCGGGCACGGCGCGGACGCGGTCCACCAGGTCCCGGCTCAGTCCGGGTGTGCCGGTGGGCCGGACCACGTAGTCGGTGCGGGCCAGTTCGCGGTGGACGCCGCTGACCTGGGCGGCGTTGATGGTGCCGATGGTGCCGAGCAGACAGCCCGCCAGACTCACGATGATCACCACCGGTGTGGTGGTCGCCGAGGTACGGCGGTACGCGGTCAGGGCGCTCTGCCGGGCCGTCGTCCAGACCGCGCCGCCCACATCGGCGGGATCCCGGTCGCGGGGGGGGGGGGGGGGGGCGGGGGGGGGGGGGGGGGCGCGGGGGCCCGCGCGCGGCGCCCCCCCCCCCGCCCGCGCGCCGGCGGCCCCGGCCCCCCGCCCCACCCCCCGC
>NZ_JBHWUU010000131.1:0-13645 GCF_042737375.1 Streptomyces sp. NPDC060000 | reverse complement strand
CTCAATAATTATTTTTTTAACCTGGGGTGTGTTGGTGGGTTTGGTTGGGCGGTCCGGGGTGTGGGCTCTGTGCCGGGCTGTCGTCCCGCCGGCGCCCCCAACTGGGGGGGTTTCGGGGTGGGGGGGGGCCGCGCGCCCCGACGGCAGGGCGGTGAGCAGCCGGATCACCGGGCCGGCCAGCACCCCGGCGAGGGTGGCGCAGGCGCCGACGATCACCAGCACGAGCGAGGCCGAGGAGGCGGCGTTCGCCCCGGCTTCCGGCTGCATGGTGGCGGTTCCGCTGACGGCGACGATGCCGGCGGCGAGGGCCAGCCCGCCGGCCACCCAGCGGAAGAGGTGGCCGCCGCGCGGCCTGCGCTCCACGGACGCCTCCAGCAGTGCCTCCCCGGGGCTGACCCGGCCCGCCCGGCGGGACGAGACGACCACGCCGACCAGGGCGGTGGCCATGCCGATCAGGGCGGCGGTGAGCAGCGCCCACCAGGTCACCGGAACCGTGAAGTCCGCGCTGACGATGTCGTGGTCGACCAGCCAGGTCCGGCACAGCGGGACCCCGGCCAGACCGATGGCACAGCCGGCCACCGAGGCGAGCAGGCCGACCAGGACGGCCTCGAAGTAGATCAGCGTGCGCAGCTGACGGCGGGTCGAACCGACCAGCCGCAGCAGGGCCAGTTCCCGGCGGCGCTGGGTGATGGACAGGGCGAACGTGCCGGCGACGACGAAGACCGCGACGAAACCGGCGACGCCGGCCGCCAGCCCCAACGGCGTGTCCACGCTGTCCATCTGGGTGAGCAGCGCCGCGTGGTGCGGATCCGCGGTGACGCGGTCCCGGCCGGTGAGGACCAGGGCGTGCGACGTTCCGCCGAAGCCGGCCGCGACGGCTTTGCGCACCTCGTCCGCCGGGCCGTACGCGGCGAGCGCGTCGACCGCGGGGGACAGGCGGGCCGCCTCGGCGTCGGTGAAGAAGACCGCGTGCTCGAAGGGGGCCGCGGCGGTGACACCGGTGACGGTGACGGTGCGCCGACCGGTGGCCGTCAGCAGCGGGAGCGTACGGCCGACCAGGGAGGCGGAGCCGCCGCCCACGACCACCTGGCCGTCGGCGGCGGGGGCGTGACCGGACGTCAGCCGGTAGCCGCCGACCGCGGCTGCCGACCAGCCGCGGCCGACCTGGTCGGCGGGGCCGGTGGCGAGCTGGGCGTAGAAGGTGTGGTCCGCGACCCCCTTGCCGGTGCGGGCCACGGCGGTCACGACGGCGGTCGGGAGGCCCGGCTGGGCGGCGACCGCCGTGCTCTCGACCTGTCCGGAGTCGTCGACGACGTCGATGGTGGTGTCGGGTACCACGACGACCGGTGCCGAGGCGTACCGGTGCCGCTCCGGATAGGCGATGCTGCCGGTGGCGGCGATCACCGGGATCGCGGTGGCCATGAGACCGACGCCGAAGGTCAGCGCGACGAAGGTGCCGACGAACGAGATCCAGCGCACCCGCAGGGTGGAGAAGGCGACGCTCAGCATGCCATGGCCTCCAGGCTCGTCATGCGGGCGGCGATGCCCTCGGCCGTCGGCTCGTCCAGCGCACCGGCGAGCCGGCCGTCGGTGAGGAAGACCACGCGGTCCGCGCGCGAGGCGGCGACCGGGTCGTGCGTGACCATCACGACCGCGCGGCCGGCGTCGTCCGCGAGCCCGCGCAGCAGCGTCAGGACCTCGCGCCCGCTCTTGGTGTCCAGGGCGCCGGTCGGCTCGTCGGCCAGGACCACCGCCGGGCGGCTGATCAGCGCCCGGGCGATGGCGACCCGCTGCTGCTGGCCGCCGGACAGCTCGCCCGGGCGGTGACCGGCCCGGTCGGCGAGTCCGACGGAGTCCAGCGCGGCCAGCACCTCGGACCGGCTCGGCCGACGGCCCGCCAGTTTGACCGGCAGCGCCACGTTCTGACTGGCAGTCAGGGACGGCAGGAGGTTGAAGGACTGGAAGACGAAACCGATCTTCTCCCGCCTCAGGAGCGTCAGTTCCTTGTCCTTGAGACCGCCGAGTTCGGTGCCGTCCACGAGGACATGACCGCCGTCCATGCCCTCCAGGCCGGCCGCCGAGCGCAGCAGGGTGGACTTGCCGGAGCCGGACGGGCCCATGACGGCGGTGAAGGTACCGAAGGGAAAACCGAGGCTCACCCGGTCCAGCCCCACGACGGGCTCGGGACCTGAGCGGTAGGTCTTGGAGACGGAGCGCAGCTCGACGGCGAATTCTGTTGCGGCCATGGGGACGAGTACACCTTCCGGGGCATGCCGGGGGGAATGAAGCGCAGTTCAGTTCCGGGGGTGGTGCCAGCCATACCCCCGGGTGGCGCAGACCGTGGCCTGCGTGTGCAGCGTCGCCCCGGCACGTATAGAGCACCTATAGCGCGCGCCCGGAGACTCGCGGCCTGTCAAGGACACGGGTGTGGCACCGGCCACCGCCCGTGCGGTCTCAAGTGATCGGGGATTCGGCATGTCCGAGCTGAACAACGCTGCGCAGGAACAGACATATCTCGTCGTCCTCAACGACGAGGAGCAGTACTCGATCTGGTGGGCGGACCGGGCGCTGCCCGAGGGCTGGCACCAGGAGGGCACTTCCGGCACCAAGGAGGAGTGCCTGGCCCGGATCGGCGAGGTGTGGACCGACATGCGTCCCAAGAGCCTGCGCCTGCGCATGGCCGAGAACGCCGCCAACTGACGTCCGCCCATTCGTGACCGAGCGAGGAGCTCTCGTGGCACGGCCCTTTCTGCACCATCTGTTCGCGAACTCGGCCGACCGGGTCCCTGATGCGGTCGCTGTGATCGACGGCCACCACGAGATCAGTTATCGCGAGGTCGACGAACAGGCCAGTCGTATCGCGCACCTCCTGGCCGACGCGGGTGTCGGCCGGGACACCGTCGTCGGGGTGCGTCTGTCCGCGGGACGGCATCTGACGTCGGCCGTCCTCGGCGTCTGGCGGGCCGGCGCGGCGGTGCTGCCTCTGGACGCCGACGAGCAGGCCGCCCATGGTGGGGCGGGCCTCGTCCTCACGGCCGGGGACACGGACCCCGAGGACCACCCCCGGTCGCTCCGGCTCGACCCGGCCACCCTCTCCGGCTTCCCCGCCACCCGGCCGGACAGTGCGCCCGAGCCGCTCGACGCCGCCTGGGTGAGCCCCGCGCACGACGGTGTGCCCGCCCTGGTGCTGGACCATGCCACCATCGCCAACCAGGTCACCTGGCTGGCCGAGGAGCACGCGGTCGAGGAGTCCGACCGGGTCCTGTGCGCAGACCCGGCGCGGTCGTCGTACTGGCCGCTGTTCACCGCCCTCGTCAGCGGCGCGGCCGCCGTCCTCGCGCCCCCGGAGAGCGCCGACGACGGTGCCTGCCTGCTGACCGCACTCACAGGACAGCGCGTCACCGTCCTGGTCGCGACTCCCCGGCAGCTGGCCGTGGCGGTCACCGCCGACGGCTGGGCCGACACCGAGCTGCGCCTGGTGCTCTCGGCCGGCTCGGACCTCTCCCGCGAGACGGGCCTCGCGCTCACTCGCCGTACCCCGGCCGAACTGCACATCCTGCACGTCCTGCACGGCGGGGCGCTCACCGTCACCGCCGCCGCCTTTGCTTCGCGGCGGGACACGGACGCGCCGCTGCTGGGCCGGCCGATCGACAACGTACGACTGCTCGTGCTCGACGAGTACGGCGATCCCGTCCCGCCCGGCATCCCCGGCGAGCTCCACATCGCGGGACAGGGCCTCGCCCGCGGGCACCTCGGCGACCCGCGCACCACCGCCGACCGCTTCCTCCCCGCCCCGTTCGGCGCCCCCGGCAGCCGGATGCAGACCACCGGCACCCTGGTGCGCTGGCGCACCGACGGCACCCTGGAGCGGCTGGACCCGGCAGAGCACACGCCCGCCACCACTCTCGCCCCGGCCGTACCCGCCTACGTCGCCCCCGCCACGCCGGCCGAACAGGCGGTCGCCGCGGTGTGGTCGGAACTCCTGGAGGTCCCCCGGGTCGGTGCCGAGGACAACTTCTTCCAGCTCGGCGGCTATTCGCTGCTGCTGACCGACCTCGCCCGCCGGCTGCACCTGGCCACCGGCCGGCAGATCGTCCTCGCCGACCTCTTCACCGCCGCCACCGTTCGCGAACAGGCCGCTCTGCTCGCCCCCGACCCCGCGCGGGACTCCGCCCCCCAGGTCGTGCCCGTCCCGCGTGAGGGGCCGTTGCCGCTCTCCTTCGGCCAGCGCCGGATCTGGCTGCTCGACACCATGGACCCCAGCCCGGAGTGGATCGCCCCCCTCTTCCTGCGCCTGCCCGCCGACATCGGACCGGACACCGTACGGCACGCGCTCAACGCGCTCGCCGACCGGCACGAGGCGTTGCGCACCCGCTACCGCACCGTCGGCGGCGAGCCCGTGCAGGAGGTCGGCGCCACCCTGCCGATCGAGATGCGCAGCGTGGAAGGAAGTCGCGAGCAGGTCGTGGAGTTCTTCCGCGAGCAGTTCGAGACACCGTTCGACCTGACCTCGGGCCGGCTCTGGCGCGCCACGCTGGCCCGCACCCTCGAGAGCGGCGACGAGCGGCTGCTGCTGGTGACGATTCACCACATCGCCTGCGACGGCTGGTCCGCGTCCGTCCTCGAGGACGAGTTCCGGCAGCTGTGTGCGGCCCATCGGTCCGGCATCGACCCGCGGCTACCCGAAGTGCCGCTCCAGCACGCCGACTACGCCGCCTGGCAGCGCGAGTGGCACTCCAAGGAACGTCTTTCCGGTGAACTCTCCTACTGGCGAGACGTGTTGGAAGGCCTGATCCCGCTCGAACTGCCCACCGACCACCCGCGCCCGGCCCGACGCGACCCGCGCGGCGGCGTCGTCACCTTCGCTGTCCCGCCGCGCCTGATGGACGCCGTCAGCGCACTGGGCCAGAGCCGCGACGCCACCCCCTTCATGACGCTGCTGACCGCCTTCGCCACCCTGCTCGCCCGGCACAGCGGCCAGTGGGACGTCGGCGTCGGCACCCCGGTCGCCGGGCGCACCCGGCCGGAGACCGAGCGGACCGTCGGCTTCTTCCTCAACTCGCTGGTGCTGCGCTGCCGGCTCGACGGCACCCTCACCTTCACCGAGGCCCTCGACCGGCTGCGCACCACCTGCCAGGAGGCCTACGCCCACCAGGATCTGTCCTTCGAGCACATCGTCGACGAGCTGCGCCCCGAACGGGACCTGTCACGCACCCCGCTCTACCAGGTCGCCTTCAACCTGCACGACGGCCACCTGATCGGCGGCATGCCCGACAAGGCCGACATCGACTACCTCCACCCGGCCCGCCGGGTCGCCAAGACCGACCTCACCCTCTACGTCCGCAGCGAGTCCGACGGCACCTGGAGCGGCGCCTTCGAATACGCCGCCGCGCTGTTCGAACACGACACCGTCGAGCGACTCGCCGGCCACTTCCTGCGGCTTCTGGAGACCTTCACCGCCGACCCGGCGGCCCGCCTCGGCTCGACCGAACTGCTCTCCGGCGAGGAACGCGACCGGCTCAGCCGCTGGGGCACCGGCGAGCAGGTTGACTGGCCGTCCGGTAGCACGCTCGACCTGATCGAGACACAGGCGGCCGCCACCCCGGAGGCCACCGCGGTCGTCGTGGGCGAGCAGCGCATCACCTACCGCGAACTCGACGAGCGGGCCAACCGGATCGCCCACCACCTGATCGCCGCCGGGGCCGGTCAGGAAACCGTCGTCGGGCTCTGCCTCGACCGTGGCCCCGACCTCGTCCCCGCCCTGCTGGGCATCTGGAAGGCGGGCGCCGCCTACCTCCCGCTCGACCCGGCCCTGCCCGCCGAACGCCTGCGCCACGTCCTCACGGACTGCGGCGCACCGCTGCTGGTCAGCGAGTCGGCGCTGCGGGCGACCACCGGGAACTTCACCGGCCGGCAGATCCTGCTGGACGCGGACCGGGATGCCATCGCCGCCCGGCCGGACACCGCGCCGCAGCGCGCCACCGACCCGGAGCAACTCGCGTACGTCATCTACACCTCCGGTTCGACCGGGCGGCCCAAGGGCGTCATGGTCCACCACCAGGGCTTGGTCAACCACCTGCGATGGGCCGCGCGCGAGCTGGTGCGGACGGAGGGTGGCGCGCCGCTGTTCTCCTCCATCTCCTTCGACCTGCCCGCCACCAACGTCTATGTTCCGCTGATCACCGGTCGTCCCGTGCACCTGCTGCCCGCCGGGCTCGACCTCGGCACGCTCGGCGCGGCCCTGGCGGCCGGTGCCCCGTACAGCTTCGTCAAGCTCACCCCCGGTCACCTGGAGCTGCTCTCCGACCAGGTCACCGACGAACAGGCCGCCACCCTGGCCGACCGGCTGCTGGTGGCGGGCGAGGCACTGTCCGGCCGGGCCGCCGGGCGCTGGCTGGAGCTGCTGGGGCCGGGCCGGCTGATCAACGAGTACGGTCCGACCGAGGCGTCCATCGGCTCCACCGCGTACCCCGTGGACCGGGTCCACGACACCGTCGTACCCCTGGGCGGCCCGCTGCCCAACACCACCACGGCCGTCCTCGACGAGACCGGGCGGCCCGCTCCGGTCGGCGTGGCCGGCGAACTGCACGTCGGTGGCGCCGGTCTGGCCCGCGGCTACCACGGCCGGCCGGAGCCGACCGCCGAGAAGTTCGTCCCGAACCCGTACGGGCCGGCCGGCTCCCGGCTCTACCGGACGGGCGACCTGGCGCGGATCCTGCCGGACGGCGCCATCGAGTTCCTCGGCCGGATCGACACCCAGGTCAAACTGCGCGGCTACCGCATCGAACTCGGCGAGATCGAGGCCGTACTGACCGACCATCCGGCTGTACGGGATGCCGCCGTCACCGACCGGGAGAGCGCCACCGGTGAAAAGTCCCTGATCGCCTACCTGGTCGCCGAGGAGGGCAGCGAACTCTCCGTCGACCAGGTGCGCGAGGAACTCGCCGAGGTCCTGCCCGAGTACATGGTGCCCACGGCGATCACGGTGATCGATCACATCCCGCTCACCGCTAACGGCAAGGTCGACCGCCGGGCGCTGCCCGACATGGACCTGTCCGGCGCCGACCACGACCCGCCGGGCACCCCCACCGAGGAGCGCATCGCCGAGATCTGGACGGAGCTGCTCGGCCTGCCCCACGTCGGCATCCATGACAGCTTCTTCGCACTCGGCGGCCACTCCATCCTCGCGATCCGGATGACCTCCCGGCTCCAGGACGAGTTCGACGTCGACCTCTCGATCGGCACCGTGTTCGGCGAGCCGACCGTCAGCCGCCTCGCTGCGGCCGTCGAGGGCCTGATCAGGGCCGAGATCGACCAGCTCACCGACGCCGAACTCGGCGAGTCCGACCCCACCGAAACCCGCAGCAACCCGAGGGAGCAGTAGCAATGAGCACCGGCGACAAGCGGTCGACCGAGCAGGACGTGGCATCGCAGCGCGAGGAGCTGCTGCGGCGCCGGCTGGCCGGCGGGCGGGGGGGTCGCCGGTCCCTGATCACCACGGTTGATCGGGACCAGCAACTGCGGCTCTCCTTCGGCCAGCAGCAGATGTGGTTCCTCAACCGGCTGGATCCCGACAGCGCCGAGTACCTGGTACCGCTCGTACTGCGGCTCTCCGGCACCGTCGACCGGGCCGCCCTGCGCGCGGCCTGGGCCGGGATCGTCGCCCGGCACGAAATCCTGCGCACCCGGTATGCCCTGGACGGCGACGAACCCGTCCAGATCGTCGAGGCCGCCGCCGGCGGCCCGGATCTCCCCGTCGTCGATCTGACCCACCTGCCGGCCGACGAGCGCGAGGACCGCGCCCGGGCGGCCGTCGAACGGGAGATCGTCACCCCCTTCGACCTGGAACGGGACTTCTCCGCCCGGGCGACGCTGTTCTCCCTGGCGGCGGACGAGCACATCCTGGCGGTGACCTTCCACCACATCGCCTGCGACGCCTGGTCCGTCGGCATCTTCGCCGAGGAACTGGGCGCCCTCTACACGTCCGCCGTCACCGGACAGCCCTCCCCGCTGTCCCCGCTGCCCGTCCAGTACGCCGACTACGCGGCCTGGCAGCGCCGCGAACTCAACGGCGCCGCCCTGGACAGGCAACTCGCCTACTGGCGCGGGCAACTGGCCGACGTACCCGTCCTGGACCTGCCCACCGACCGCCGCCACCCGGCCCACCGGGACCCTCAGGGCGACGCCGTCACCTTCACCATCCCCGCCGAACTCGCCTGCCAGGCACAGCAGTTGGCGGGCGAGCATGACATGACCCGGTTCGTGGTGCTGCTCACCGCGTTCCAGGCCCTGCTCTCCCGGTGGACCGGCACCACCGACATCCCCGTCGGCGTCACCGTCTCCGGCCGTGGCCGACCCGAACTGCAACAGCTCATCGGGTACGGCATCAACGTCCTCGTCACCCGGCTCGCCTGGCAGGGCGACCCGGCCTTCCAAGACCTCCTCGCCGCCGGCCGACGCACCGTTCTCGACGCCTACGACCACCAGTCCGTGCCGTTCGGCCGACTCGTCGACGAACTGCAGCCCGAGCGCGACCTCGCGCGCACCCCGCTGCACCAGGTCGGCTTCGTCCTGCGCGAGCACCAGGCGCCCGACTTCGAGCTGCCCGGCCTCACCGTGCGGACCGAGACCGCCGACCGCGTCGCCAAGGTCGACCTCACCCTCGACGTCGAGGACTCCCGCGACGGAGCCCTGCACGCCCGACTGCGCTACGCCACCTCGCTGTTCGACCGGGAGACCGTCGAGCGGATGGCCACGCAGTACATCCGGCTGCTGGAGCAGGCCGTCGCCGCGCCCGGGCGGCCGCTGTCCCGGACGGACCTCCTGACGCCGGCCGAGCACGAGCGGCTCACCGCCTGGAACGACACCCACGAGGCGGGGGACGCCACCACCCTGCCGGCGCTCTTCGAGGCCCGCGCCGCCCGTACCCCCGACGCGCTCGCCCTGGCCGACGAGCACACCACCCTGACGTACGCGCAGCTGAACGAGCGGGCGAACCGCCTCGCCCACCTGCTGATCGCCCGCGGCGCCGGCCCCGAGCAACTCGTCGGGCTGGCTCTGCCACGCGGCACCGACCTGATCGTGGCACTGCTCGCCGTCCTGAAGACCGGCGCCGCCTATCTTCCGCTGGACACCACCCACCCCGGCGCCCGCACCGCCTTCGTGCTGGCCGACGCCCGGCCCGCTCTGGTGATCGGTGCCCGCGGCACCGCCGATGCCCTGCCCGACGTACCGCTCCTGCTGCTGGACGCACCCGAGACCCGCACCGCACTGACCGCCCGGCCCGCCACCGACCCGCGGGACGCCGAGCGCACCACGCCGCTGCTGCCCGCCCACCCGGCCTACGCGATTTACACCTCCGGCTCGACCGGCACACCCAAGGGCGTCCTCGCCACCCACGGCGGCATCGCCAACCACGCCGCCTGGCTGGCTTCCGAGATACCCCTCACCCCGCAGGACCGCGTCCTGTTCCGGGCACCGCTGACCTTCGACGGCGCCGTGCCCGAGTTCTGGCTCCCCCTGCTCACCGGCGCGTCGGTGCACATCGCCCCGGACCGGATCGTGCGCGACCCGGAGCAGATCGCCGCCTGGATCGGGGACCGCGGCATCACCGTCGCCAAGTTCGTCCCCTCCCTCCTCGCGGCAACCCTGCGCAGCCTTCCGGGCGACGCGCGCCTCCCGCTGCGCCGCGTCCTCGTCGGAGGCGAGCCGCTCACCCCGGAACTGGCCGCCGAGACCGTCGCGGCCTGGGACGTCTCCCTGCACAACTGCTATGGACCGACCGAGACCACCGTCATGGTCACCGGCCACGAGTACGACCCCGCCACCGACACCGACCGGGTGCCCATCGGCCGGCCGGTGCGCAACACCCGCCTCTACGTCCTCAACGCCGACCTCGCCCCCGCCCCGGTCGGCGCCGTCGGTGAACTCCATGTTGCGGGCGCCCAGTTGGCGCGCGGCTACCTGAACCGCCCCGACGCCACCGCCGAACGCTTCCTGCCGAACCCCTTCGACGGCACCGGCGAGCGGCTGTACCGCACTGGCGACCTGGTACGCCGTCGCGCCGACGGCCGCCTCGAGTTCCTCGGCCGCACCGACGACCAGGTCAAGGTCCGCGGCTACCGCATCGAACTTGGCGAGATCGAGGCGGCCGTCGCGCAGTGCCCGGAAGTCGGCCGTACTGCCGTCGTGGTCCGTGAGGACCGGCCCGGCGAGCCGCGCATCGTCGCCTACGCCGAGCCCGCGCCCGGCGCGCGGGTGGACGCCCGCCGCGTACGCGAGCAGGTGGCGGCCCTGCTGCCCGAGTACATGGTGCCCTCCGCCGTCGTCGTCCTGGACACCCTCCCGCTTACCGCGAGCGCGAAGCTCGACCGCCGAGCCCTGCCTGCGCCCGGCGCGGACTCCTACGGGAGCGAGCGGTACGTCGCCCCGCGCACCCGGGACGAGGAACTCCTCGCTCAGATCTGGTCCGAGGTGCTGGGTCTAACCCAAGTGAGCGTCGAAGCAGGTTTCTTCGACCTCGGCGGCGACTCGATCCGGGCCGTACGCCTGGCCGGTGCGCTGCGCGCCGCCGGGTACGAGGTCTCGATCCGGGACATCTTCGAGCACCGCACCGTCGCGGCCCTGGCCGCGCTGGCGGGCAGCGGGGGTGGTGCCTCACTGATCGAGTCGGTCGAGCCGTTCGCACTGATCGGCGAGCCGGACCGACGTGCCCTGCCCGAGAGCGTGGTCGACGCCTATCCACTCTCGCAGGTGCAGACCGGCATGCTGGTGGAGATGCTGACCGGCGACGGCGGCAACGCCTACCGCAACATCACCTCCTACCGCATCCCCGACCCGATCGCCTTCTGTGAGCCCGCGATGCGGGCGGCCGTGGCCTTGCTGACCGGCCGTCATGACATCCTGCGCACCTCGGTGCACCTGGAGGGCTATTCCCAGCCGCTCCAACTGGTCCACGCGGACGCCCTCGTGAGCGTCACCGTCGACGACGTACGCGGCCTGACGGACCAGGAGCGGCAGCGTTTCGAGACCTCGTACGCGGCGGCGGAACGGGCCGGCTGGTTCGACCTGGCCACCGGTCCGCTGCTGCGGGTCGCCGTGCACGTGGAGTCCGGTGAGGCCTGGCGGGTGACGTTCAGCCACTGCCACGCGGTCACCGACGGCTGGACGGTGAACTCGCTGCTCGTCGAGTTGCTGGAGCTCTACCGCGCCCTGCGCGACGGCCGGGCACCGGCGGCGTACGAGGCGCCCGCGGTCCGGTACGCCGACTTCGTGGCCGCCGAGCAGGCGTCGCTGGCGGATACCGGCGACCAGTCCTTCTGGCAGGACGTCACCGCAGGCCACGCCCCGCTGTCCCTCCCCACCGCCTGGGCGCAGACGGCCGACCCGTCCCGTCCCGCGCACCACCGCGTGCCGTTCGCCGACCTGGAGGGGGGGCTCGGACGGCTGGCGGCCGGGGCGCGGACGTCACTGAAGACCGTCCTGCTGGCGGCGCATCTGAAGGTGCTGGGCATGCTGACCGCCGAGGAGGCCTTCCACACCGGTGTGGTCTACCACGGCCGTCTCGAAGCACCGGGCGCCGACCGGGTGCTGGGCATGCACCTCAACACCCTGCCCTTCCCGGTGATGAAGGGCGGCGTGCGGACCTGGCGCGAGCTGGTGGAGCAGGTTTACGCCCAGGAGACCGAGATCTGGTCCCGCCGCCGCTATCCGCTGCCCGCCATCCAGCGCGCGGCGGGCAGCGGGCCCGACCTGCTGAGCGTCCTGTTCGACTACCAGGACTTCCACCAGCGCGACCGTGACACCCTGGCCGTCGACGACGGACTCCGCGACTCCGGCAACGAGTTCGCGCTCACCGCGATCGCCCGCGACGGCGTCGTCAACCTCAACTCGTCGAGCACCGTGTTCGGACCTGAGGGGCTCGCCCGGCTGGGTGGGATGTACCGGTCGGTGCTGGAGGCGATGGCCGCGGACGCGGACGGGGACGCGCGGGGCGTGTTCCTGTCGGAGGCGGAGCGCGCGCTGCTGCTGGGGGAGTGGAACGCGGCGATCGAGACGCCGGTGGACGAGTGCGTCCACGAGCTGTTCGCCGGGCAGGCGGCCCGTACGCCGGACGCGGTCGCGCTGACGATCGGCGATGTCGCCCTGACGTACCGCGAGTTGGACGAGCGGGCCAGCCGCATCGCCCACCACCTGATGGCGGCAGGCGCCGGTCCGGAGAGCGTCGTGGGCGTGTGCCTGGAGCGCGGCCCGGATCTGATTCCCGCCCTGTTGGGCGTGTTGAAGTCGGGTGCGGCGTATCTGCCGCTCGACCCGGTCAACCCGGCCGAGCGGCTGGCGTACATGCTCGCCGACGCGCAGGCCTCGCTGCTGGTGACGCATTCGGGAGTGCCGGAGCTGGAGTTCACGGGCGGCCGTGTCGTCCTGGACCGGGACGCGGAGGCGATCGACGCCCGTCCGGCGACCGCGCCGCAGACCACGGTGCGCCCGGACAACCTGATCTACGTCATCTACACCTCGGGTTCGACCGGTCTGCCCAAGGGGGTCGGACTCACCCATGCCAACGTCGTACGACTCTTCTCCGCGACCCGCGAACAGTTCCCGTGCTCGGCGGACGACGTGTGGACGCTGTTCCACTCGTACGCCTTCGACTGGTCGGTGTGGGAGATGTGGGGGGCGCTGCTGCACGGCGGACGGCTGGTGGTCGTAGCGCCGGAGGTGAGCCGTTCTCCGCACGACATGCTGGATCTGCTGGTGCGCGAGCGGGTGTCGGTGCTGTGCCAGACGCCGTCGGCGTTCCGTGCGCTGGCCGCGCTCGCCGGTGACAGCGAGGACGGAACGCAGGTCGACGGGCTCGCCCTTCGTGCGGTCGTCTTCGGCGGTGAACGGCTGGACATGTCCGAACTCCGTCCGTGGACCGGGCGGTTCGGTACAGAGGCCCCTGCGCTGATCAACATGTACGGCATCACCGAGACCACGGTGCATGCCACTTACCACCGCGTCAGCGACGGCGATCTCGCACACCCCGCGCACAGCCCGGTGGGCTCCCCGCTGACCGACCTGAGTATCCAACTGCTGGACTCCGACGGGAACCTGGTGCCGATCGGAGTGCCGGGCGAAATCCACGTAGGCGGCACCGGGCTGGCCCGCGGCTACCTCGGCCGCCCCGAGCTGACGGCCGAGCGCTTCGTCCCGAACCCGTACGGTCCGGCCGGCTCGCGCCTCTACCGCAGCGGTGACCTGGCCCGACGCCTTCCCGACGGAACGCTCGAATCGCTGGGCCGGATCGACAAGCAGGTCAAGGTCCGTGGCTACCGCATCGAGCTGGGCGAGATCGAGGCTCGGCTGCGTGAGCACGGTCAGGTCCGTGACGTCGTGGTGGCGGTGCGCGAGAGCGAGGCGGGGGAGAAGTCCCTCGTCGCCTACGTCGTCCCCGTGGACGGCGGTGTCCCCGACACCAACTCCCTCCGCATTCACCTGGCACAGACGCTGCCGGACTACATGGTCCCGGCCGCGTTCGTCTCCCTCGACGCGATCCCTCTGACCGTCAACGGCAAGGTGGATCATCGTGGGTTGCCGGTGCCGGATCTGGCGGCGTTCGCGGCGGAACGGTTCGTGGCGCCGCGTACGCCGGTGGAGGAGCGGC